>DATDME010000027.1:0-9500 GCA_036518915.1 Candidatus Saccharimonadia bacterium
AGCCGGGCCGGTACCCCCACCGACAACAGTCACGCCGAACGGATGGTGGGCGAGTTCAAACATGCCGTGCTGCGGCGCCAGTCGTACCGAACGATGAGTGAATTGCTCCAGGCCGCTGAAGCCTGGGTGAATTATTACAACGAAAGGAGGCCGCATGGCCGGTTAAACTACCAATACCCCAACGCATACGCCGCACAACGAGGGCTCGGAACTGTCCCTTATTTGACGGTCGGTATATGTTGAGGATTTGGGGGTCTGGACACAATATTGTCACGCATTTTCGGCCAGATAATCCAGATAGATATTGGACTAAGAATATTAGGGGAAGATAGGATGAAGAAAGAAAAGGAATACTATCAGATGGATGATGAAGAGTTGAGAGCCATCTACGATGATAACTTAAGGGGGTACAAAGATTGGATTAACAAGGAAATAGACCTAAATGAAGGTTGGCTCGAGGAGGCCGAGTACATGTCGTTCGCCCGAGGTGAAATCCATAATATTATAGAAGAGCAAAGAAAAAGAGGTTTCAAATTTGACGAAATGCTACTCAAATCTTATGACAGCCAGTGGCAAAAATGGATACTTGAACATAATGATTCAGAGTTCAGGTTAGAGCACAACCGAGAAGGCCAACCGCGACAGCACTGGTGGGAATGGATCGACCAACTAGCCTCACTCACTGAAGACCAGCGTAGCACCTTATAAAATTATCTTAATGGCGCCGCCTTCGTCGCCTTGGGCCAATACGGCCGCATAGCCGAGACTGGGACCATAAGCCAATATGTATTTATGGGCGCGCGCCTCTACGACCCAACGTTTGGTCGGTTTACTCAGGTAGATCCGGTTGAGGGAGGGGTCGAAAACAATTACGTCTACCCGGCCGATCCGGTAAACAAGAATGATGTGAGCGGCAAGTGTCCTTGGTGTATATTGGCACTACCAATACTTTACGAAGCCCTGGAGACACTATCAGAGACGCCGACAGGAACTTTGAGTAGAGGATTTAAGTCACCAGAAATTCCAGATATACCCGTACTACTTGGAGTGTTAATGCAAAAAACGTCGGGGCTCCAGCACGAGCTGTGTATACCAAATATCGAGACGCGACAGGTAAGACGGTTCGCGTAATCAAGGACACTTACAACAGGCATAATCGCTTAATGCACAGGAAGTACAAGTTATGGTGGCAGAAATAGACACGCTAATAAATGCAATAACAGACTTTCTGGAAGAGAAAAAACCAATTGCTGCAATCGAGGAGGCGACTACGCCATTCATAATAGATGACGGCAATATGCTAAAAGATAAGAAGTTAAGCGAGATTGTATACATGCTCGACATGCATGATATTGAAAATTTAAGCAGAAAGGAGATTATAGAGCTCAGAAATGAGCTGATAGCGTACCGCCATACCCTGGACTAATGCCTATTGGCCGCATGCCACCCAGCTGAATGAGGCAAGAGAGTCTTGTCATTACTGCCTACGATTCGGTCAATACGTAGACGCTGCTCAGTAATTACGAAAGAATGATTTTGGGGTATAGATGCGAAAAGGACGTAAACGCTGGAGACTTGTTAACGCCGAGCAACGCGCAAAAGACGCACCTGAGACGTTTTATATTCCAAGGCTCGACGAGTTGACTAAGAAGGTTAATGACGAACATGACAACCTGCTGAGGTTTCTTACGGAGCACTACCCCGGGATCGAGGCGAATGAGACACTTAAGAAGCTAGAAAACCGGGGCTAGGGCAGAGGCCATAATGCGCATCGAGCAGCAAATCGAAGACCTGACCGCCGAGAAGGCCCGCAAAGTGGCCACTAAGCCGGCCGACATAAACACCGTCCTCAACCGGGTGCGCTACTTTGTAGCCCATCTGGATAAACTGGTGTTCGAGATTATAAAAGCCTCTATGATTCCTATGGTAGGCCCGGCAGGACTTGAACCTGCGACAAGCAGTGTATAAGACTGCCGCTCTAACCAGCTGAGCTACGGGCCCGCGGCCATAAGTATACTATACTGAAGGCATATGAAGTTATCACGTCCGCAGCTCACCATTCCCAACCTGGTCAACCTGGTTGGTGTCGTGGTGGTTGTCTATCTTCTCGTCGTCCTGGTGGAGACCGTCAAGCACAACTACGACCTCAACCAACAAGTGGCCGTCCTCAAGGCCCAAACCGACGTGCTCAAGGCCCAAACCCAGGACCTATCCAATAATATCCAGTACTACCAAACCGACGCCTTCCGCGACCGCGAGGCCCGCGCCAAACTCGGCTTGCAGCTGCCGGGCGAAAACGTCGTGATTATACCGCACAGCTCACCCGCGCCCACGCCGGCGCCCGACGCCACCGAGCTGGCCCGGCATAAGCCGTCGCATTTTACGCAGTGGCTGAACTTTTTGCTCGGCCGCTAACCCATAACCGGGCCGCCGCGCCCATCACCCACATCAGGCTCGCCAGCCACACCAGGGCGCCCAGCCATGGGGTCCAAATGACGGCCGACGCAACTATCACGCCGAGCAGCGCCGCCCACCACAGCGCCGCCTGGCGGTAGTTCAGCCGGTGCAGCACCCAGAGCGCCACCGCCAGGCCGGCCATGATCGGGCTCAAGTACAGCGCCGTCAGCATGATGACGCCAAACAGCAGCGCGAGCGGCAAGCCGATTACCGTTAACGTGAGTAGGAACATCGTAAACGGTCCGGCTAACACTATGACGGCGCCCCAACCAATGCTGGGGCCCGCTTGGTCTAGCATGGTGTCAACCAGCCGGCGGACGCGGTGCGGCACGAGCGCCAGCAGCACAAAGGCCGTCAGGAGGCTGGCGGCCAGCCAATAAATCCGCCAGGCCACGCTGGCGGCCGCCGCGGCTTCGGCCGACGCTGGCCGGTGGACCGGCGCGTAGGTGACCGTGCCCGTCACCTTGCTGTGGTCAAACGTGGACGCCGATTGCCCGGTATACCACAGGTCGCCGTTCACCTTGGCGCTATCGGCCAAAAACAGCTGGCCCACCGCCACCGCCACCTTGCCGCTCTCGCCGGCCAGGGTCAATTGCTGCGCGCCACCGTAAACATCTTTGGCTACCTTGCCGTCCACGCGCACCACCTGGCCAAAGAATCCGGCGTCGCCGGCTACGGCCAGGGCGGGCTTGGCCGATATTGCCTGGCCGAACGCTGTGACGTTGCGGCCCACCGGTCCTTCAAGGGTAACGTTCTGGCCGGCCACCCGCACGCTGCCGTCCACTGTTCCGCTGATATCCACGAGCTCACCGGCGCAGATCACATCGCCGTGCACCGTGCCCGTCACCGTCACGTTGTTGCCGGCGCACACCAAATCGCCGTCAATCGTACCGGCCACTGTGATGTTTGAACCGGCCGCGAAGTACGTTCCGCTGCGCGTCTCGCCGGCCGGCACCGACACCGTCGTGCCCGTGGCCGTACTCATGGCCAGCGCCGTTGCAGGCACGGCTAATGCCACTACCACGCCCACCGCTTTCCAAAGCTGTTTCATGACATGCCCTTTGTTGATGTCTCCATCATACTCTCTTGACTACCGGCTGAGATGATGATAGTATCACTTAGGTAACATATCGCGGGGTGGAGCAGTTTGGTAGCTCGCTGGGCTCATAACCCAGAGGTCACAGGTTCAAGTCCTGTCCCCGCTACCAGGTATTATCGCTAGAGGCCTTCGGGCCTCTTTTGCGTTTGTTTCGGGCGGATGTTGGGGCGGACATCTCGACACGGCGCACATTCGAGGCTATAATATCCAGGTTATTGCGCATGGCTGCGTAGCTCAGTGGTAGAGCAGAGGACTCATAAGCCTTTGGTCGGTAGTTCGAATCTACCCGCAGCCACCATAGTAAAAGCCCGGCATCCGCCGGGCTTTTACTATGTCCGGTGGCCGAATAACCACATTCCGCGATCATGTGCCCGCGCTCGGAGGCGGGGGACTCACGGTGACAATGATTGACAACAATTTCAGAATTACCTACAGTTATCATCATTCTACTGCGTAAGCGCCGTGGAACCTTCAGAAGCAAGCAATGTCTGGTCTCCGGATGATAACGCCATAGTTGCATGACGTTGCCGCCCTGAGACCGCGGAATTCCCACGGATATGCGGCTCCGTCGCCGGCCAGCACGGCCGGTCGACCACCCCCACACATAACCGAAAACCAACCCCAAGGAGTGTGGACACGGTGCCTCACGTGTTCCGGCCCTCGAGACCCTGAACTTCCAGCGCCCTTGTGCCGCGACATTGCTTGCTTGCAATCCGGAATTATTCCATCATGGAGATCACCACCGTGCCTGAGGCTGCCTGTTCTCATCTCGACCAAATCAAGCCGGGCATTGAGCCCGAGGGCAACACCTGCTCCGACTGCCTGCGCGAGGGCACCAAGCCCGTCCAAAACCGGCTCTGCCTCACCTGTGGGCATGTCGGTTGTTGCGATAGCTCGGTCGGCCGGCACGCCCGCAAGCACCACGAAACCACCGGCCACCCCATCATTGAACCGCTCGACATCCCGGACGGCCAGTCGAAGTGGCGCTGGTGCTACATTGATGACACGTACGTTTCATGATGAAAACCCGGTTCCTCCTTGTCATACCCCAGGTAGGGTATCGTATACTATATGGGTATTTTGCCCAAAATGCGTTAAAGACCCCCACAGTTAAGAAAGTAGGCTCATGTTGAAACTCAAGAAAAGCACTCGCAATTTCCTCCTTCTGATTGGCGCGATTCTCATCGCGGCGGTGTTTTTGGTCTTGTCGTTCCCGCAGCAGCGCGTCGACCAGGTCAACCTATCCACCCTCCTCAACGAAGTAAAGGACAACAAAGTTAAAGTTATCCAGGTTGACGGCGATAAACTCACCGCCACGCTGAAAGATTCCTCAGCGCCCAAGCAAACCGCTTATAAGGATTCGTCCAACGCCAGCCTGGTCAAAGACTACGGCATTGACCCCGGCAAGGTCGAAATTCGTACCAGCAACCCCGAACCCGCCTCCAGCATTTGGGTGCAGGCTATCTTCACGATCGCGCCGTTCCTGCTCGTGATTGCCTTCCTGTACTTCCTCACCCGCCAGGCGCAAGGCCAGGGCAACCAAGCCATGAACTTTGGTAAGTCGCGCGCCCGCCTGTACGGCGCCGATAAGAAAAAAGTGACCTTCGCGGAGGTCGCCGGTGCCGAAGAGGCCAAGCAGGAACTCACCGAAATCGTCGAATTCCTCAAGTACCCCAGCAAGTTTGAAGCGCTCGGCGCCAAAATCCCCAAGGGTGTGCTGCTGTTTGGCCCTCCCGGGACCGGTAAAACCCTCCTGGCCCGGGCTGTGGCCGGTGAGGCCGGCGTGCCCTTCTTCTCTATCGCCGGTTCAGATTTTGTGGAAATGTTCGTGGGTGTCGGCGCCTCCCGGGTGCGTGACCTCTTCGCTAAGGCCAAGAAAAACGCTCCCTGCATCATCTTCATTGATGAGATTGACGCCGTCGGCCGCCAGCGCGGTACCGGCATGGGCGGAGGCCACGACGAGCGTGAGCAAACCCTTAACCAAATTCTGGTGGAAATGGACGGCTTTGAGCAAGGCACCAACGTCATCGTGATGGCTGCCACCAACCGCCCCGACGTCCTCGATCCGGCGCTGCTCCGCCCCGGCCGCTTCGACCGCCGCGTCACCCTCGACGCCCCCGACCTCAAATCGCGCCAGGCCATCCTGGAAGTTCATGCCGCGGGCAAGCCCCTGGCCGATAATGCCGATCTCGAAGAAATCGCCAAGAAAACCCCCGGCTTCTCCGGCGCCGACCTCGAGAACCTCATGAACGAGGCCGCCATTTTGGCCGCCCGCCAAAACCAGAAGAAAATTACCCATCACGACCTTACCGTTTCTCTCGAGAAAGTCCTCATGGGTCCGGAGCGTAAATCTCGCCTCATGAACCCGGTTGAGAAGCGGATTACCGCCTATCACGAGGCCGGCCACGCCATTGTGGCCCACATTCTGCCTAACGCCCATCCCGTCAACAAAATCTCCATCATTTCCCGCGGCTCGGCCGGCGGTTGGACTTGGCAGTTGCCCGAAGAAGAGCGCCACCTCATTTCCGTGGCCGCCTTCAAAGATGATATGGGCGTGATGCTCGGCGGGCGGATGGCCGAAGAAATCATCTTCGGCGAAATCACTACCGGCGCCTCCAACGACCTCGAAAAAGCCACCAATACTGCCCGCCGCATGGTCATGGACTACGGCATGAGCAAGCGCCTGCCCAACCGGGTGTTTAGCTCGCACCAAGAGGTTTTCTTGGGCCGTGACTTCACCGAAACCCGTCACTACTCCGAAGATGTCGCCAAGATTATCGACGAAGAAGTAGAGGAGCTCATCGCCGAAGCAGCCAAGCGCGCCGGCGAAGTCATCAAGAAACACCGCGCCGACGTCGACAAAATTGCCGAAAAGCTCATGAAAGATGAGATTGTCGACAAGGATGAATTCATCGCTTTGGTCGGCCCGCGGCCCAACGCACCCAAGCCCGACGAGCCCCGCAAGGGCGAAGACCAGCGCACGCAAGACGTTGGCCCCGGCATTACCAGCAAACCGCTTCCGGCTTAAGCATTATCGGCGGGCGCAGTATAATAGCTCTAATGCCACAGCCAGTAACTAACCAGTGCGTCCGGGGATGGTAGACCGGGCCAAACGTCTGTTGCGTCAGGCCAACCGTCGTCAGACCGTCGGCGGGGCCGCGATCATCATCTCGGCCGCCTACCTGCTGAGCCGGCTGCTTGGCCTGCTGCGTGACCGCTTGTTAGTGGCTCACTTTGGCATCGGCCCGGTTATGGACTCGTACGCTGCCGCGTTCCGCATCCCAGAAATTTTGTTTACATTGTTGGTATCCGGCGCTTTTGCGGTGGCTTTCATCCCAGTGCTGACTGAGCATTTGGAGAAAAATCAGCGTGACGTAGCTTGGCGTATCACCTCTAGCCTGCTTAACCTGCTGGTTATCGGTACGGCTGCGGCGGGTCTGCTGATCGCGATTTTTGCGGATCCCATCGTGACGCTCATCACGCCCGGTTATGATGGCTTTCGTCATGATCTTACGGTTGAGCTCACGCGCATCATGCTCATTACGCCGGTATTGTTTGCCATTTCCAGCGTGCTGGGCAGTGTGCAGCAAGCTTTTAACCGGTTCGTATTTTTTGCGCTGGCCGGCGTGTTTTATAACGTGGGCATTATCGCCGGAATTCTTTGGCTGGCGCCGCGCTGGGGCATCTATGGTGCGGCCTGGGGCGTGGTCTTGGGGGTTGTCCTGCAAGCTATGTTGCAGGTCCTTGGCCTGATTGGTTTGGGATTCCGTTTCCGGTTGGAGATTAACGTGAAGCTATCGGGCGTCCGACAAACCCTCAAGCTCATGTTGCCGCGCAGTATTGACCAGGGCATCGACCAGGTCAACTACGCCGCCGAAACCATCATCAGCTCAACGCTGCCAGCCGGCTCGTTTGCGGCCTTTACGTTTGCCAATAACCTCAAGAATGTGCCCCTAGTGCTAATTGCCAGCTCAATTACCACTGCCGTTTTCCCGCAACTAGCCCGGCGCGCGGCCAGTGGAGAACGCCAACACCTCATTGAGGCGTATGTGCAGACCGCCCGGCTAATTTTATTCTTGGCCATTCCCTCAGCCTTGTTAGCCTTCATCGCCCGAGGCTACATCGTCCGGTTGCTGTATGCCTCGGGCGATCCCCGCACGGCCGCCGCGCTCGGTTGGTTCGCCGGTACCATTGTGTTTACGAGTTTGTATATGCTAGTGTCCCGCGTCTACTACGCCATGCAGGACACGCGGACGCCTCTGACAACCAGCATTATTAGCATTCCAGTTAACATTCTTCTGAGCTTTCTGCTGTCGCGACATTATGGCATCGCCGGCTTAGCTATGAGCGCCTCGATCGTGGCCATGCTGGAGACGTTGGCGCTACTCGTGATCCTGCGCCGCCGCGAGGGCCACTTCGGTGAGCGCCAGATTGTGACGAGCGGCCTGCGCATGTTACTGGCCGGCGGCATTATGGTGAGCACGGTGTACCTCACCATCGTTAACTTTGTACCGCTCTATGCCGCCGACAAAGGCTTTGCTGTGCTAGCGCCCAAGTTTGTGCTCATCTTGCTGGTGGCCACCATCAGTTACTTGGTGCCGTGCTACTTGCTGCGCCTCAATGAGGCCAAGCAGTTTTTGGGCCGACTGCGCGATGTCATCGGCCGCACGCTTAACTTAACGTAACCGTTTCACGAAGCATCGCCACAAATCGGTCGATAAGCTGGCCAAACGATAGCCCGGCCACGTTGGCGGACCGGGGGTAGAGGCTCTGGTTCGTCAGGCCGGGAAGGGTATTTATCTCAAGTAGCACCAGCTGGCCATCTGGGCGCAAAATCATATCGGTCCGCGAGAGGTGCCGACAACCGGCCAGCTGGTGGACGTTTTCGGCCAGCTGCTGGGCCCGGTGCTGCGCCTCGGCCGGCACGTGCTGCGGCGGGCAGAGTTCAGCCGTCGCGCCGTTGTATTTGTTGTCAAAATCAAACTCTTGGCCCGCCGGCGGGATAATTTCAATTACCGGCAGCGCCTTATCGCCCAACACCGGCACCGTCAGCTCAATGCCCTCCACCAGCTCCTCGAGGATCATCTGGCCATACTGCTTGAAGAGCTCCCGGACCCGGCGTTGGTCATACGGCATGGAGCGCACTATCAGGCAGCCGATGGTTGAGCCGTCCGCCACCGGCTTCAGTACGAACGGCGCGTCCTTCAGCTCCGAAGCCGCAAACTCAGCCCTCGTCACCACGCCGCCAGCCGGTACGGCAATGCCGTGCCTGGCCGCCCGGTCGAGCAGCCGCTGCTTGTTGAAGCACAACTCAGAGGCGGCGGCGTCGCTGCCCAGGTACGGGCGGCCCGCGGCGTCCAGCCAGCGCTGCACTGTGCCGTCTTCACCGCCCACGCCATGCAAAATGGGGAAAACCAGGTCGGCCGCGCGGGCAGCTGCCACCACGGCCGCCTCGCCGTCGCGCGGGTCGCCGGCGGTCACGGTGTGGCCCAGTTCATGCAAAGCCTCACGCACCGCCGCGCTCGACCGTAATGAAACCCCGCGCTCTGAACCATTGCCTCCACCCAAGACCAAAATCGTCATGTCCGCAGTTTAGCACACCAGGCGGAGCCGTCCCCGCCGATTCTGAAACCGCTTATGATTATTGACAGCTTGCCTGTTGCCCCGCATGCTTGAGCTATAGCCATCCCAAAACAAAACGTGTCTTTTCGCACCGATGATTCGGGTGATTCAGGATCGGTCGGACCGAGTAAGCTGTATCCGGTGATACAGCGAACGAGGAGTGATCGATCCTGAACTCACAAGCACGGTGAGGGCACACGTTTTGTTTTGGGATGGCTATAACAACGGTAACGGTTATGAATATGGGCCAGATTAGCGTTCGTGAGCATCATGTACGTGAGCGTCATGTAATTGTGGGGGCCTTAATTGGGGCGGTCGTGCT
>DATDME010000028.1:0-22733 GCA_036518915.1 Candidatus Saccharimonadia bacterium
GCCCGCCGGTGGCTTTTCAAAGCCCATCGGCCTATACTGAGGGTAATCATAAGGGTTATCAAAACCATGCCGACTTGGTTGAAGCGTTTCGCCCTAGCAGTTGGCCTCACCGCCGCGCTGGCCGGTCCGGCCGCGGCCTCCTCTGAGGATTTGCTGTTTGGCCAGCTCCATGCGTATTCGGTGACCTTCCGCGGTAACGGCGAAGCCATCGTGGCCGCGCGGCTTGTGTTCACTAATCACGGCTCAACGCCCCTAACCCAGCTAGCCTTCGCGGCGCCCGGCGCCACGCCCACCGAGCTCGTCGCCTACCAGCAGATTATTACTAGCTCGCCCTGTGCCAGCGCGCTGATCTATCCCGCCCCGCCGTGTCTGCCGCAAGCGCCTGACTACACGCAATCGCCCAGCGCCTACGGCTCAAGCGGTTCCACCTACGCCAAGGCCGGTATTGCCGCCACGGGCTCGGGGTACAGTGTGACGCTGCCCAAAGCCGTGCAACCGCAAAGTTCCTCGGCCATTTTGCTATCCTATGCGGCCACCGGGTACGCCACTCGGCACTGGAGCGGACGTTACGACTATCACTTTCAGACCCTCAAGGTCGGGGAGCGCGTCACCACCTCAACAGTGGCCATTAGCACCGATACGGACTTGTATTTGGCTGGCGCCGGCAGCGGGGTCAACTACAACCACTCCGCCTCCGCCAGCGATTTGCAGGCCGGCGCCGTGGCCAGCACCGCCGCGCTAGACGCCGCCATGCTCAATACTATCGCCGCCAGCGTTGGTAACGACGGCCAAGTCAACAAAACCGCCCGCAACCTGGCCGCTAACGAAAGTTTTAGCGTTACAGGCGCTTACGCCAGTGCCCGGTGGAAGCTGTACCTGGGCCGCTATGCCTGGGCTGCCGGGGTGGTGCTGGTAATTGGGCTCGTCATTTTCTGGATTATGCAGCAGGCCCGCCGCCGTCCCCGCCGGCCCGACGACCCCGCGTCGTGGGAGGATCTGTTTGCCGCTGAGCCCGTAACGGTTGGGCTGGCCTCGGCGCTGGCTATTGGCGCGCTGGCCTGGGGCGTCACCAATTACCTGCCGAGCGGCGCCCGCGACACCGACAGCTTCTTCCAACTCATGATCATGGTGTTTAGCCTGCTGATGTTCCTGATTTTGGCCGTCGGCCCGGCGGTCTGGCTGGGCGCCACCCGGCGCCACTGGCGCGCGGCGTCATTGGCCATAGTCTGGGAGGTGGTGGGTCTACTGTTGTTGATTATGCTCTACGCCACCGTCATCCGGCCGACGCTGGCCAGTGACGGCGCCGTGCCGGTGGCCCAGCCCACGCAAATTAATGGTAGCGCCGGGGCGGCCTCATCGTCAGCCAGCGGATCGTAAGCGTTTTTTCAGCCGCTTGCGTCATGCTCAAGACGCGCGTACCATACCAAACGAAAGCGAAAACACGATGATCAAGCGCCTAACGGCCTATATCAAAATTGAACACCTCATTTATGGCGCTTGGGCGGTCGCCCTCATTGCCACCTGCTCCAGCTGGGTGCTGAGCGAAGTTTTTCATCTGACGCCCTGCATTCTTTGTTGGATGCAGCGCATCTTTATGTACCCCCTGGCCGTCATCATGCCGGTGGGCATTCTGCGCAAGGATCCCGACCTGCCCTACTACGTGCTGCCGCTCAGCCTGACCGGTACAGTCGTCGCCTTTTATCACTCCCTGCTCCAATGGGATGTTATCCCCGAAGCGGCCGCACCCTGCGTCAATGGCGTCTCGTGCGCCACCAAGCAAATTGAGGTCCTGGGCTTTGCCACCATCCCCTTCGCCTCGTTCATGTGTTTTCTCGCCATTACCATCGTGATGCTCGTTGCCCTCCGCCGTGAGCGCCGCCTCGCCCGGTCCCGCCAAGCGTAGTTTGTGGCGGATTGGGCTGGCGAGCGAGTTCCGCAACGAGGAGGACGGGGCCGCGTCAGGAGGGCTAAACCTAGCCTCAAGGCCAAAATTCAGGTATAAACATAAGCAAGATGAAGTTACAGGCGCGCTTCCTGATCCTCTTCCTCGTGCTATTCGGGGTGATTGGGCTGTTGCTTGTCACCCAGCGCATCTTTGACCTCGACCGCTCCAAAGTGCTCCTGGAAAACGAACTGGTTCAGCACAAGGCCTACTTCGGCAAAATTACCTCGCTCGACGGCCAGCCGCTTAAATCGTTTTCCATCGACTACTCGTTTTGGGATGATATGGTCGATTTTGTGCAGACGAAGAACCCAAAGTTCGCCCATGACAACATCGACTCTGCCTTGTCGACGTACGGCGCCGATATGGCTTGGGTGTACCGCGCCGATGGCACCCTGGTCTACTTCAAGTCTGGGGACGACAATCCGGCCCTGTCTAGCCTGGGACTGAGCGCCGACTATTTTAAGACCCTGTATACCAACCACCTCGACCACTTCTACCTCAATACCAGCCAGGGCCTGATTGAGGTGCGCGCCGCCACGATCCACCCGGGGTCCGACCAAAAGCGCAACACCCCGCCGCAAGGCTTTTGGGTGGTGGCCCGCCGCCTCGATGATCAATATGCTTCCACCATGAGTGATTTGACCCAGTCCAAGGTCAAGCTGGGCGGACCCCGGGCCGATTACGCCGACCATCTGGCCAACAACGCCATCACCTTTGGCCAGCCACTCAAAGACAACGCCGGCAAGGTGGTGGCGGTTATTACTGCCACGGCCGAGGTGCCCATCGTGGCAAACCTGTCTGACCTGTATTCCCGGCAGCTATATTTGCTAATTGCCTTCGCCATCGCCACGATGCTCATGCTGGTGGGAGCGGTGTGGTACATGGTGCTGTCGCCCATGCGCGTGATTGCACAATCCCTGGCCCAGAGCAACCCAGCCATGCTCGATGGCCTGGCGGCCCAAAAGACCGAGTTTGGCGCCCTGGCCCTCACCGTCCAGCAATTCTTTGCCCAAGAAATCAAAATTAAGGAAACCGACTTCATTAAAGCCAAACTGGTTGAGCTCAACCAGGCCAAGAGCGAATTCCTGGCTATCGCCGCCCACGAGCTCAAAGGCAGCGTGGGTAACGTGCACGTCTTCTCCGAAAACCTGGCCGATCTCATTGGCGACGCCCACACCACCCGCGAGGCCCTCCTCACCGAGGTTAAGCGCATTTCTCACCAAGCCCGCAAAGCCACCGTGCTCATCAATGATATGTATCAGGCAAGCAAGGGCGGACAATCGCTCGTTCTCAATAAGACCGAATTTGATTTTGATGAGTTCATGCGTGACGAAGTGGCCGACGCCCAGTACTCCACCAAACAGCAAATCGTGCTCACCGGCTACAGCGCCGCCCACGTTACCAGCGACCGCGACCGGCTCAGCCAGGTTATTTCCAACCTGCTCCGCAATGCCTCCAAGTATTCGCCGGCCGCCAAGGAAATCCGGGTGCTGCTGGGGCGCGACGGCAACCAGGTGGTGGTGCAAGTGCAAGACTATGGCATCGGCATCGCCGAAGTGGACCAGCCGCATATTTTTGAACGGTTCTTTAGGTCTTCCGGAGTGCTCGGCAACTACCCCGGCCTGGGCCTCGGCCTCTCTATCTGCAAGGAAATTATGGGAGCGCTGGGCGGCAAGGTCTGGTTCAAGAGCGTGCACGGCCAAGGTTCGCAGTTCTTCGTGTCGTTGCCCGTCAGTTCGGCTTCAGTTGAACTATCATAAGGGTATGGGCCCGACGCTTGTTTGGTTTCGCAACGACCTGCTATATAGAACGCAACTACTTTTCAAGCTCTGAAATGGCCTCGTCTGATCTGTCAGCGGGGTCATTTTTGATGGCTTGGTTATTTATATTTGGCCTCCAATTACTTTTCGAGTCTCAAACACGTTATTTGATTTGCGATTGACGTCCACTCCGAGATGGACTTTGCACCAGGTCCGGCGTTTGCTCCAGCCGTGTTTGCGAACATTCCATTCGCCCTCTCCGTAGAGCTTAACACCGGTACTGTCGACGGCGATATGAAGGTCTTCACCTGAGGCCAGCACTTAGCGAATCCGGCTGCTCATGGGGATGGCCAGGTCCTTCATGCGGTATGACAAGGTAGAGTAATCCGGGCTTTTGAGGTGGCCGCAGCCGAGGAGGAATAATAGCGAGTGGACGAAGCCTTCGGTGGCCCTAAGGGGTAAGTGGTAGATGGCTTGCATGGTCAGGGCAGTTTGGATGGCAATATCGCTGGAGGTTTTGGGATGGCCGGACTTACCCGAGTGGACAGGCCGGTTCCAGGCGGCCAAAACGTCGTCACTGAGCCAAACGATCACCGAGCCACGAGCCACAAGAGCGTCGTTATATTCGCGCCAGTTGGTCACTTTATACGACCGCTGTTTCTTTTTGGAGGGCTCGGGAGTGGTATCGGTTTTGGTGTTAGTTTTCATGTCTTAACGGTACGGCGGGATGGGGGACTCAACAAGGCCATACTGTAAAATTAATATGGATTATTGTAAATCTTTATTTTATAAGATAAAATTCTACTCGCCTGTCTTGATAAGAAAGATGGGTCCTTGACAATACGCAGAAGGGAGAAAGACGTGATCGCTGACCTGACCCCAGCGGCCTTGCCGGCCGCGATCTGGGGGAACAAGGCAGCCCGGTTGAGCGAAGTAAGCTCGCTGGGATACGCGGTGCCCGCCGGCTTGTGCGTAACCTACGCCACGGCCCAGCAGGCGCCCAACTCGATCGCTGAAGCACTCGCCACCTGGCTTGGTCTCTACCAGCCTGACCTGGTAGCTATCCGCATGTCCTCCATCCACGAAGACCAGCTGGCAGCGTCCCACGCCGGCCAGACCACCTCGGTGCTCGGTTGCCGGCCAGATGTCGCCACGCTGATGACCGTGCTGGAGGACCAGATCCTGCCGTACGCCGCCCCTTGGGCGAGCCGGACCGGTGGGCTGTCGTTCATCTTCCAGTGTCAAATTGCGGCTCAGCTGGGTGGCGTGGCCTTCTTGACCGATGGCCGCCTGACGGCCGAGGCCAAGCTGGCCTCCACAGACGGCATCACCGCCGGCCAGGCGCCGGATGTGACGCTGGACCTCAGTGGCACAAGCCTCACCGCCACTGGCGCCGTCTCTGCTGTGCCCGTCGCTACTCTCGCCCAGACACTAAAGATCGCCTGCGGCGGGCTGCGGCGGCACTTCAAGTTCGATATCGACCTGGAATGGGCCTGGCGACAGGGCGTGCTCTACACCCTGCAAGCTCGGCCCGTGACCACCAGCCTGTAAGGAGGTTGAGGTGGGTAACATCAGCAAACTGGCAGCCATCGGGCTGTTCCAGGAGTACGGCCTGGAGGGCCTGCCGGCCCGGGTGTACCCGGCCAGCAGCCGTCCCGGCCTCACTGAGCTCACTCGTGACTTCCCCGGTACGCCGCTGTTCATGTTGCGGACCGGCTCGGACGTCGAAGAGCGCAACCTGCCCCGCAAGGCAGGTGTGGCGCTGGCTGACGTCCCCGCCTGGGCCGCCGAACTGCCGCCCCGCCTGCATCTAGTGGTTCAGCCCTATGCCTCCGTGACCTACTCCGTTGAGTTGGCGTTTTGGCCGAACGGCTACATGGCGGAGCTGGTTCCCGGCATCTGGGAGCTCAGCACCGACCTCCAGCCCGCCGTTGTCACGATGTGGCAGAATGCATTGTCGCTGAGCGCCACTCTGGCGCCTCAGCCGGCGGTGTTCTACCTGCCGGACACCGGCTACACCGCCATGGCGGCCCTTGTGGCCGACTGGCAGGTTGTGGCCGTGGTCAACTGGGTGAGGCACCACTACGACCGCCTGGTCCGCCTGCATGACGGTCTGGGCGGTGGGGGTATCGGCCTCAAGCTGCACGATGCGGTAGGTTACGGCCTGTCGCCGCAGAACATTCGGGCCAACCTGCCCCCGTTCACCCCCGAGTCCATCGTGTCAGCGCCTTCCGGCCTGGCCATGGTCAGCTCGGTGAGTGACTCGCTGCCGCATGCCGACGCCATCCTCCTGGACGTGTCGGTGGCTCGCGAGGACCACGCCGAACTGGCCGCGCTGATCGCCCGCCTGCACCAGGCTGGCATCGGTACAGTGTACTTGAAGTCGGGATTGCTCAGCCATCTGGCCATCGCTCTGCGCGAGGCTGGATTCACCGTGAGGAGATACGCATGACACGCTTCTGTGCCCTTGTGGGCGCCGACGGTGCCGGCAAATCCTACCTGGCCGATCAGATCGCCCGGCACCTGACCGACACTGGCCGCTCAGACGTCGTAGTGGCCGCCAAAGACCAACCGTTCGACGGCGGGTCCCTGGCGGCGGCCCGACTCCTGGGCATGCACCGCCTGACCTGGTCCTACCCCAACGACGAGGAGGTCTGGGCCTACCCGCGTGAGTACTGGCTCTACCAGATCATGGCCTGGTTCACCCTGTTCTACGAGCAGGAGGTCCAGCCGGCGCTCGAGCGTGGCGCCATTGTGGTCACCGATGGGTGGCACTTTAAGCACCACGCGCGATTCCGCCTGGCCCCCGACCCGAACCTGGTCGCTCTGGCCGACCAACTGTTCGCCCGCCTATTCCAACCCGACCTGGTGTTATTGCTGGACACGCCGGCCAATATCGCGGCCGCCCGCAAGGCGGGGACGAGCAAGCCGTCGGAGCATGGCGCGTTTGACACTGGTTCCGGCACGCTGGATCCGGCAGACATGGCGGCCTTCCACCACGCCCAAAGCACGGCCCTCAACGGTGTGCTGGCCAACCACCCTGCAACCCTGTTGCGAATGGAGCACACCATCACGCCGGCCGAAGCGCTGGCGCTCATCACCGAGGCAAGGAGATCCCGATGACGAGCTTGCTCCAACAGCTGCGCAGCCAACGCTCGCCCTTTCCGGCGACCTGGCTGGCAGTGGAACCGGGGGCCCACACCATGGGCGACAACCTGGCGCACTACGTGCTGCCCAAGTGCCCGAGCGAGCTGCTGGGCGCGAGCCACCGCCTCAAGGTGAAGACTACTCGCGACCTGGCCGCCCTCAACGGCGCTTTCAAGCGGGCCGGCAAGCCCTTCAACTGGCGCCGACCCTGGTTCGACTTCGACAACGGCCTGCTGACCTGCTACGTGTCGCCGGGTGGAGATTACGTCTACCACTACGCCCGGCTCCTGGGTACGGCCTGCCACATCCTCGGCATCGAGCCAACGATGGAGGTGGCCTTGCCCGAACCGGACGACACCGTCGCGTTCATGGACCAGTGGCTCCCGCCACTGGAGCCATGCGACGTGGCGGTGATCGGCTACGTCGAACGGCTCCTCATGGAAGAGGGTGGCGACTGGCACTACGAGTTCGGGTTCGGCTGGCGGTACATCACCGTCAACGGTTCCCGCGTGCTCATGCTCGGCTGTGAATTTAGCTACTGGGGCGACCTCGCGGGAGCCCTGGTCAAGGTGCTGGCCCAGCGCAACATCACCCGGTGGGTGGTGTATGCGGGCAAGCTCGGCACGCTGAACCAGGCCGATGTGCCTAACCGTCACGTGGCCACCGGCACCACTTCCCTGGTGGAAGACGATGTGGTCACCTGGAGGTCGCGGCTCAACCTGTCGGGTCTCGATCCGCAGATCGTCCTGCTCGGGCAGCGTCACGCGACTACGCCGAGTATAATTGACGAGACGCGCGACTGGTATGCGCAGCTCCAAGGCTCATTCGACCTCGTCGACCCCGAGATCGGCCGCATGGCCGCCGTGGCAGGCGAGGTGGGCTTGGACTACGATTACCTACACGTGGTCACCGACAACCTGTCGGGCCATCACGAAGAGGGGCTGTACTTCGAACGTCACCCCGACATCGTGGCGGCCCGTCTCAAGTGCATCGGCGTCATCAGTGACGTCCTGCGGAGGAGTATTTAACCGAATGGTAACTGGATCGAACATCGTCTGCCTTGGCATTGACTGGTCGCAACCTGACCAGCCAGCCTTGCGGCTTGCCCAACTTGGCTCTGCTGGGCCGTCATGGCTGCGGCCGCTGACAGGCACTTTGGGCTTCCGGATCGACCATTCGGAGCGCTACTGCAGCGGCTGGTTCGACCTGACCGGCCCCATCCCGCGTCACATCACGTGCGAAACCTGGGAGGTGGTAACCCGCGCCAAGCAGTGCCGGCGGTGTCAATTTCGGGAAGGTTTCATTGGTGCCCATCAGGCCCACAACCGTCCCAATGCCCTGCCGGCCAACGTCCGTGAGTACCTCAGGCAGCCGCACCACTTGTATGTGGCAGGCTACGCGGATGGAAGCACCAAGATAGGCACCGCTGCCCAAGCCCGACAGACCGTGCGTCTTGCCGAGCAAGGTGCGGTGGCGGCCTGCTTCATCGCGGAGGCCCCCGACGGACTACTCATTCGCGTGGCCGAGGCATTCTTGTCCACCAGCCTCGGACTCAAGCAGGCGGTGCCTACCCGGCGGAAGCTTGAGGCGCTCACCAGCCCGGTGGACCCGAGTGCGATCAAGTACCGGCTGGAACCCGCGGCCATCACGGCCCTCCAAGCCGCTCGTGACCTGGATTCAGTCACCTGCCTGCCCGTACCCTTGTGGTGGGCGCTGCCCGCCCCGGCGACGGCTGCATTTGCTGCAGCCCCGGTGGCGTTGTACGCCTATTCCCTGGAAGAAGGCGAACACGGGTTACACATCCAGGGCATTACCGGCACGATCGCCGTCTTTACCACGCATTCCGCCATGGATGCACCGGTCTTTGCCGCTGACCTGTCGGCGCTGCAAGGCCATCAAGTGGAGCTCGGTAGTTTTGAGTCTCCTCTCCAGCCCGTCCAAGACAGCCTGTTCTAGGCTCCCCACACGGAGGAACACCATGACCACCGAACAGCCCGGCCGCGCCATCGTCTCGCCCGGTGCCGCCTTTGTCCAGGCGCCTGCCACGGACGACCACGAGGACATCTGCACGTTCTGCAGCGAGGTCAAGGGTGACGACACCCTGAACCTCTTCCTCGACGAGGGCATCACGCCGGAGCAGTACATCCTGCTGGACACCGACCACTGGGTCGTGTTCCCCTGCATCGGCGCCCTGACCGACTACTACGTCCTGATCATCTCCAAGCGGCACGCCCTCTCGGTGGGCTGGCTGGAGGCGGCCGCCCAGGCCGAACTGCGTGACGTGGTGATGCCGCGGGTCCAACGCGAGCTGAAGGCTCACAGCGGCCACGACGTCATCTTCTTCGAGCACGGAAGCCTGAACTTCCGCGACAAGGGCGGCGCCTGCTTCGACCACGCCCACGTCCACGCCGTCGCCACCGAGCGGCCCATGGCCGGCTTCCTGCCTCACGTGGCAGACTCGGTGGACCTCGTGCCGTGCGGCGACTGGGTGACGGCTGCCACGGACATGGTTCAGGCTCGGCAGGTGGCCTACCTGGCCCTCTCGGACGGCCACCACCACCTGGTGGGTGAGGCCGTGCAGGGCCGCGTGCGGTCCCAGTTCTTCCGTCGCGCCCTCACCGCCTGGCTGGGCAACGGTGAGGACTGGGACTGGTACGTCAACCGCCAGCTCCCGCGGGTACGGACCATGGCTCAGGGTCACTGGTGACAGCCCAACCCTGACCTGCCTTCTGCGCAGAACTGACCCGGTAACGGCCGCGCGCTACAGCCAGGCCACCCGTCTCAGCCCACGCTGGCCTCACCTGGCCGGCGTGGGCTGGACAAGCCAATCCTGATACTATAGGCATATGCCAACTTTCCGCTTTGCCAAACTTGTCCGGGATAATATCGTTGACCAGCAACTCGCATCTGGCATGAAGCCGTTGTTCTATAAGCTAGAGTCAGCCGAGCATAAAGATGCACTTATTGATAAATTGGTCGAAGAAACTGTCGAGCTTAAGCATGCAACCGCGGACAAATTTGTTGCAGAGCTGGCCGACTTGCAGCAGGCCCTAGATGATTTGCGGATACTTTACGGCATATCAAAAGAACAAGTCGCCCAAGCTCAGGCTCAGAGGAACAGGCAGGTTGGTTCGTTTAGTAAGGGTATATATGTTGAATCGGTCGACGCAGCAGAAGATAGCCAATGGGTGGAGTATTTTCGAAAAAATCCCGACCATTATCCGGAAATAAATTAATGCCTAAAACGCCCTTAAGCAAATCGGCTACCGACACGCCCAGTGTTTTGGCGATGGCCTTGAGCGTTCCAGTGCGCGGCCATTGCCGGCCTTGCTCGATGTAGCTAACGGTTAGGGCGGTGACGCCGGCTTTGTCGGCGAGTGATTCTTGGGTATAGCCTTTATGGCGCCGCACTTCGGCCACGCGCTTGCCGAAGGTGGCTAATACCAACCCAACCTAATACCTGTTATGCTTAAGCCATCATGAAAACACAAACGCCATGAACTATTTACGCCCCCAACCTCACCTCACCTACGAGGAAGTCACCATGCGGTATAAAGCCTGCACGAATGCTCGGGTTAAAACCTGGTGGCAGATTGTCTGGCTCATGAGCCGGCCGGAGCAACCGGATACGGTCAGCCAGGCTGCCGGAACGGTTGGCTGCCATCCCAACTGGGCCAGACATATCATTCGCCGCTATAACACAGAAGGCCCAGCCGGACTCGTTGACAAACGCAAAGATAACCCCGGCCAGTTGGTATGGTCGACGCCAACGGCCGGCAGCGGTTGGTCTGTCCAGACCCCCAAATCCTCAACACATACCGACCGTCAAATAAGGGACAGTTCCGAGCCCTCGTTCGGCAGCGTATGCGTTGGGAGATTGGTAGTTTTCATGTCTTAACGGTACGGCGGGATGGGGGATTATTCAACAAGGCCTCCTGAACCACCCTCACTTTTGACATAACTGGTTTCGGGCACAAAAATAACTACAAAACCAATGTAGCGTAGCCGTCGCCAAGACCACCGCGTTCGTGAGCGCAAAGTTATACAGGCAATCTTCCACCGGAATCGTGCCAAGCCTGAGCCCGCTGAAGGTGTGCGGATTGTACACTACGACCGGCAACCCCGTCAGCACGCTGTTGGCCACCAAGAAAATGCCAAACATGACCAGCTGATAGGCGAGCCACGGGCCGGCCGGCAACCAGCGGCGGCCGGCGTAAACCCAAACCGCCACGCCCAGTGCCGCGCCGCCCGCCGCCAGACTATAGCCACGGTGGGGGAACGTTGTAACCAGTGCCACTGCGCTCACAACGGGCAAAGCCAGGCTGTAGTACCAGCCGTGGGTCGCGAACCGGCCGGCCCGCACGCAGGCTTCCCACACCGCCAAGCACACCAGCGGAATCGCCACAAAGAAACTCACCTCCTCCACCGGCAGGCCGGCCAGGTGCCAGCCCGTAACATACGCGTCATTAAACGACCAATGCCCCAGCCGGGTGACCGTCACATCCCAAGCGGCAAAGGCCAGCCCGACCAGGCCAACCACGGCCAGGCTTCGCCGCCAGTGTTGTAGCCACTGCTGCCGCCGCCACAATGCCACGGCCAGCGCTGTGGCGGCGGCCCCCAGGTCGATGGCGGCGTACACCCAGTGGGTGCTAGCCACGCGCGCCCCGGCCCGCCACCCGCCGCATCACCCGCCACTTGGAGGGTTTAACTTTGCGGTCGAAGACAATCAGTGGGTCCCGCGCAATTTGCCGGGCGGTCCAGTCGTACATGTCAACCGCCGTGCGCAGGGGCACCCGGTAGCGTTTGGGGATGTACCTGTACCCCTTGGCGGCTTCACGCTGCCAGGTGGCGTACCGCTCCAACTCAAAGCGCAGCAGTTCGCCAAACGCCCGGGGCTGCGCCAGCGCTGTGTTCTGCGATAAGTCAGGCAAGCCGTACCGCGCTAAATCTTCGCTCGGCAGGTACTGCCGGCCCAAGGCGTTGTCTTCGGCGATGTCGCGGATGAAGTTAATAAATTGCATGGCCCGGCCTTGCAGCGCGGCCATGGGGAGGGCTTCATCGGGCAGGCCCATAATCCGCGCCATCATCAGGCCAATCACTTCGGCCGAGCCATAAATGTAGCCGAGCGTGTCAGTTATGGTCTGGAACGGGCGTGGGTTAATGTCGGCCTTCATGGCGTCAAAAAATGAGTTCACCCAGGCCGGTTCAAAATCGTACAGCCGTGCGACGTCCACAATGTTTTTGATGATCCGCTGGTCGACCGAATCATTATCCGCCGGGGCCGTGTCAAACGTTAGGCGGTCGTGGTTGGCCAGCCAGGCTTGCTCCAGCGCCAGCAGCCGCTCGGGCTGGTGCGGCACATCGTCAACATAGTTATCAGCCACCCGCACAAAGCTGTACAGGCGAAAGACGTCCGCCCGCACCGCCTTGGGGAAGAATTGGCTCGAAAAGTAGTAGGTTGTACTGCCGCGACGGAAAATATCACGTTCCAGGTTTGGCACGGCTGTCCTTCATGATTATCCCGCTCACTATCTTACCGCTTAACAGGACCATTGGCACGCCGGTTCCGGGGTTCGTGGACTGGCCGGTGTAATACAAATTGGGCAGGCGGCGGCTGCGTAGCGGGGCCCGCAGCAGGGCGCTCTGGGTGAGCGTGTGACTCAGGCCAAAAGCATTACCGCCGGCAGCGTGAAATTCCCGCTCAAAATACTCCGGGCCATACACCGACCGAGTGACAATGCTGGCCGCGAAGGGCTGGCCGGCGGCGCGCTCAATCCGGGCGGTCAGGCGGTCGGCGCCGGCCTCCAGCTCAGATTGGCCGGGGTGCGTACCGGCGGCCATCGGCGCCAGCACAAACAGGTTTTCGTGCCCGGCCGGCGCCACGCCGGGGTCAGTTTTAGACGGTACGCACAGGTAGAACAATGGGTCGCGCGACCAAACGTTTTCCTGGAACACTTCCCGGAAGTGACGGTCCCAATCGGTGTCAAAGAACAGGTTGTGGTGCAGCAGGTTGGGCACGCGGCCTTTCACCCCCAGCGTCACGAGCAAGCCAGTGGGCGAAAGTTGCCGCCGCCGCCAGTACGCTTCAGGCAGGCTGCGGGCAGCCTCGGGCAGCAGCTGGGTTTCGGTGAAGCGATAATCCGCCCCGGATACCACCAGGTCGGCCGGAATGGCCTGGCCGCCGGCCCGCACGCCGGCCACCCGTCCGCCGCGCACCAAAATTGCTGTGACGTCGGCGCCGTATTCCAGGCGGGCGCCCTGCTCCTGCGCCACGGCGGCCACGGCCCGCGCCACCGCGCCAAAGCCGCCCATGGGGTACCAGCCGCCCAGATTCATATCGACGTGCGCCAGCAAAGAATAAAACGCTGGAATATTGTGCGGGCTCCCGCCCATGAACACCGTCATGAATTCCATGGCCTGCTGCAGGGCGGGGGAGCGGAAGTAGCGTTTGATACGGCCATGGTAACTGCGGGCCAGCTCTGGGCGCAGCACGTAGCCCAGCACGTCGCGCCGCAACGCCTGGCGCCAGTCGAGGCCATCCAGCTCCAACAGGCCGCCGCGGACTTCGGCGTATTCGCGCTCAGCCTTAGCCAACAACTGGCGCAGGGCGGCGCCGGCGCCGGGCTCAAGCCGCTCAAACACCTCAAACACCGCCGGCGGCCGCGGCACGCTAAACGTTTGATCATGGCCCACCACTTGGTATGACGGTTCGAGCGCCACCAGGTTGTAGAAATCTGCGGGCCGATGCCCAAATTGAGCGAACCACTCTGCAAACACATCCGGCATGAGGTACCAGCTTGGCCCCAGCTCAAACGTAAATCCCGCCTGCCGCACCACCCTCGCCCGGCCGCCGGGCTGGCCGGCGCGCTCCAGCACCGTAACCGCGTGCCCGGCTTGCGCCAAGTACGCCGCGGCACTCAAGCCACCGAAGCCGGCGCCAATCACCACCACCCGTGCCATGCTAGGCCTGCCGCGTGGTCAGATAGCTGGCTAGTCCGCGCAAAAATTGCACGCCCGGCGCATCGGCAGGCAGCACTCCACCCTGCAACGCCGCCTGCGCTTCTACGACCGAGCGTGCCACTTCCTGCTGGGCGAAGGCTAGGGCGCCGCTGTCGCGAATAATAGTGCGGCAGCGCTCCAGTTCCGCCAGACCCACCCGCGGATTGCCTAATTGGGCCTCCAGGAACGCCGCATCCTCGGCCGGGCCTTGGCGCAGCGCTTTTACTACCAAAATGGTGCGCTTACCCTCCTGCAAATCATCGAGCGGACTTTTACCGGTGGCCGCCTCGTTGCCGTATATGCCGAGGATATCGTCAGAAATTTGAAAGGCCCGGCCGGCGGCCAACGAATATTCCAAGAGCTGGTTGAGGGCCGGCGCCTCCGCCCCGGCCAGCAGGGCCCCAAACTGCAGCGGGTTAGCAAAGGTGTAATAGGCGGTCTTCCACAGTAAAACGTCTTCCACCTGGCGTAGGTCATTCGTACCGGTGACTTCGTTGAAGATGTCGTTAAACTGGCCGTGACAGGTGGTAATGAGGAGCGAGTTTAAATTTTCTAACGCGGCCAACCGCCGCTCGGCCGGCACATGCAACCGGCCGGCCTGCAGCAGGGCTTCGTGGGCGCCGGCCACCGCCGTCAATGTCGCCAGGCTATAGCCAAAGTGGCCGGCGTCGCCGCGCAGTTTGGCTTTGTGGTGCCAGGCGGTCAGCCGGCGGTGGGCCGTGGGGCCGCCTCGGCGCAGGTCGCTGCGGTCGCAGACATCGTCTATCACTAAAACGTAAGCATGGATCATCTCAATGAGCCGCGCGGCGCCAATCGCGACACCGTCATCGTCGCCGCCAAACAGCCGGTATGCCTGCACTGCCAAGGCGCCCCGGATCCGCTTACCTCCTTGGCGCATCACCCCGGCGTAGGCTTCCACGGCCCGCTCCGACACGACGCCAAAATCACGCCGCACGGCCGACAATTTGGCCAGCCAGTACGCGTCGATGTCGCGGTCAATCCGCTGCTTGGCGGCATGAAGTTCCAGACGGAAGGCCTTCGCGGCCTCCTCAAGCGTGGGCGTGGCGGACATCTCAGGACTCCTTTCGTGAGGTTAGCGCAGGACGCAGCGCGCGTTCAAAAAAATCCAAGACTTCAGCTGGTAGTTCAGGGTTGGCGGCGTCGGCCGTTTGCGGAAAGTGTTCCATCGCGAAGCCGTTCAGGGCGTGCAGCATAATGCTGGCGTCGCGGCCCGGGTCGGCCGATTCGTACACGCCCTGCTCAATGCCCAGCTCGATGGCTTCGCGCAAGTGGCGCGACGCCGCCGGCGGAATGCGCATGGGCTCACTGCTGTCGTCCAAGGCCACTCGTTTCTGGCCCAGAAAATAGTTCAGCATGGTCATGGTAAGCTCAGCCTGCCGCCAGGTAAACAGCAGCCGCTGGCGCAATAGCTCACGGGCATCGGGGCTGGCTGGCCAGCTGGCCAGGGCCGCCCGCAGCCGCTGGCTCGTCAGGATAAACGCTTCCTGAAGCAGTGCCTCTTTGCTGGCAAAATAATAATAGATCACCGGTTGTTTCACGCCTGTGACCTCGGCTAATTTACGCATGGTTGTGCCATCGTAGCCTTCGCGGCCCAGCATGGCGGCGGCGGCTTCAAGTAACAGTTTGCGGGTCGGATTAGCAGTGACGGGTGACATATATCTATCGATAGATAAAATAACATTTTCAGGATAGATCGACGACGCCGGCACGTCAAGCGCCGGCGCTTTGCAATTATGCTCGCGCGACAAAGACCGGCATAGCCAAATCCACCCAAACCGGTTATGCTTTACAATATGAATCTCAAGGTAGACCTCGCCAAATTCATCCGGGGTGAAGTTGATGACGCCCCCGCCACCCTCGAAACCTATTCCCACGATGCCAGCTTGTTTGAAGTGCGACCGCAACTTGTAGTGTTCCCCAAAGATTCGGCGGACGTCCAGGCCATCGTGAAATACGTGTCCGATCACAAGCCAGTGAACCCGGCGCTCTCCATCACACCCCGCAGTGCCGGCACCGATATGTCTGGCGCCGCCATTGGCGACGGCATCGTCATGGACTTCACCAAGCACGTCAACCAGCTGATTGCTGTGTCGTCTGAATCGGCCACCGTGCAGCCCGGCATGTACTACCGCGATTTTGAGGTTGAGACGCTCAAGCACGGCGCGCTCTTCCCATCGTATCCCGCCAGCCGCACGCTCTGCGCTATGGGCGGCATCGTCAACAATAACTCCGGCGGCGAAAAATCACTCGAATTTGGCAAGACCGAAAACTTCATCCAAGAGTACAAAATTATTTTTGACGACGGCCACGAGTATACCGTCGGCCCGCTCACCAAGGCCCAGCTGGAAGCCAAAATGAAACTCAAATCCCGCGAAGGCGAGATTTATCGCGACGTCTTCAAACTGGTCGACACGCATTACGACGCCATCAAAGCCGCCAAGCCCCATGTCTCCAAAAACTCCGCCGGCTACAACCTCTGGGACGTGTGGGACCGCAAAACCGGCATTTTCAATCTGGCCAACCTCATCTGCGGCGCCCAGGGCACGCTCGGCGTCGTCACCGAAGCCAAGCTGAAACTTGTGCCGCAGCGCCCGCATTCCGGCCTGCTCGTCATGTTCCTCCACGACATCGACCACCTCGGCGAAGTCATCAACCAAGTCCTCAAATATAAGCCGGCCACCTTTGAATCGTTCGACGACGTCACGCTCTGGCTCAGCATTAAATTCATGCCGTCGTTCCTTAAGATGCTGGGGCCGGTCAAATTCATCCACCTCCTCATCAGCCTGATTCCCGACGGCTTCATGCTCCTGCATGGCATCCCCAAGCTCATCCTCATGGTAGAGTTCAACGGCCAAACCCGCGATGAAGTCCGCGACAAAATCAAAGCCCTCCACGCCGAACTCAACGTCAAACACAAGTACTACGAAATCACTGCCACTGAGGAAGACCCCACCGAAGAATCCTCCGAGAAATATTGGATTATGCGCCGCCAATCCTTCCAGCTCCTGCGCTCCAAGGTGAAGGATAAGCACACCGCGCCTTTCATCGACGACCTCGTCGTCAACCCCGAGTACTTGCCCGAGTTCCTGCCGCAAATGCGCCAAATCATCAAAAAATACGACCTTTTCGCGACCATCGCCGGCCACATGGGCGACGGCAACTTCCACATTATCCCGCTCATGAAGCTCGAGGACAAAGACGAGCGCGACAAGCTCCAGCCCGCCATGGAAGAAACCAACAACCTCGTCCTCAAGTACCACGGCTCCCTCACCGGCGAGCACAACGACGGCATGATCCGCGGGCCCTGGCTTGAACGCATGTACGGCTCCGAAATTTACGGCTACTTCAAAGAAGTTAAGCATATCTTTGACCCGCAAAACATCTTCAACCCGCACAAAAAAGCCGACGCCGACTGGGATTACTCCATGGCGCATGTGCGCGACCATTTTTAAGCTGGCCAAGGCCGCAATTTGCCTTTACTATCGTCCAGATCTCCTTTACCGTAAAGCTACTATGAGTCATAACGAACCTGCCACACCAGACCAGCCCGAATCCGACGGCTTCGGCCATGTCGGTCATGAAGGGGCGCAATACCGGCGGCTCGGTGAAGAAGTAACTCCGGCGCCCGCTGATGTGTCGTCCGAACCGGCCGGCTCTCGTGAAACTGGCGAGCCAGCGTATGACCAAGACAAGGATGTGGCTGCTGCACGAGCGGCTGTCGAAGCGGCCGATCCGGGTACTCCTGAAGTTTCGAGACAACAGCTCAAAGATTTCTTTTCAGAAATGGAAGCGCGCTGTAACTATGGATTTCGCTATGAAGATCTCCATTCGCGGCACTCACTCGGCGTTGGCTCCGATTTAAGGTACGTTCCCAGAATCAATAACCGTACGCGCAAAGCCATGGGATTAACCAGGCGAGAGGCGCGTGAGCGTCACAATCAAGCTTTGCGCGAAAAATCGGTATATGATTTGGCCTCTCTTCTCTACATGCAATTGAAGCAAGAGCCGAGCGCAGACAATCCTGCTGTGGTTGAGGAGGCTTTACGTGATGATTTTAGCCACCATTCTGTATGGGCGGTTAAAGCCGCGGAATCCCGGGTTAATGCGCTAGTACCCGAATATGGCGAGCACGGCCCTAACATGCAGAAGTATTATAACGACCAGGCTGAGATCTATCAGAAATTGGCTAATGTAACGGGAGAAGCCGCCGTGCGACGATACCATCAGCTGCGTACAGGTCAAGAGCCGCCGACTGTCCCAAAAGAAGTGTATGAATATTTAGAGAGCGTTTACCCGCCGGCAAAGCAGGCCAAACCAGACAAGGTCCGCGCTGAGATTGCCAAACATGTCCGAGAATGCGTAAATTCGGCATTCGGTGACCTCGATGCTCTCGTGGCGGTGGCCGAGTATTGCGCGCATGATGCAAATATGTTCGCGCATGATGCAAATAAGCTCAAGGATGCTGCACAGGCTGCCGATGAATATGTCGCCAATCACACACCACAACCTCCTGGTCCGGTGGTGCGGCTATTCGGCCGGCGACCAACTGAACTCCCGACGAGTGATCTGTATGACCAGGCAGCGGCCGAGGTTAAACGGCGCATGGTCGAAGCTGGTGAGCGCGTCCGCGAATTAATGACTGTCTAAAAGCATTGGACGTAATTCAGGGCGACGGCAACTTCCACATATATCCCGCTCATGAAGCCCGAGGATAAAGACGAGCGCATGTACCGCCCCGGCCAAACATGCCCCGTGCTGTTTAGTTGGGTCAGGTTTGTGTAACGATACGCAGGCTAGTCGTGTAAGATACATAGTATGAGCCGCGCCCCTCGTTTTATGCTGAAAGCTTGTGTGTTCTTGGTGCTGCGCCAAGACGACCAAATCCTCATGCTCCGCCGCGTCGGCACCGGCTACATGGACGGCCAATACAGCCTGGTGGCCGGCCACCTCGACGGCGACGAGCGCGCCACCACCGCCACCGTCCGCGAAGCCAAAGAAGAGGCCGGCATCACCGTCGATCCGGCCGACCTCACGCTCGTGCACACCTGCCACCGCCTTACTCGCAACGATCCCGGCGAAGAACGGCTAGACCTCTATTTTGAATGCCGGCGCTGGCAGGGAACCATCCGCATCGCGGAGCCTGATAAATGCGATGACCTCGGCTGGTTCCCGCTGGCGCAACCGCCCGCCAACACCATCCCCATCGTCCACCTGTGCTTGCAAGACATCCAGGCCGGCCGCATGTACTCGGAATATGATGAGGAAATCCAACCCGCATGAACATCGCGCAACTAGGCAACCTGATCACTATTTGGGCCCATCCCGATGACGAAACCTACTGCTGCGGCGCCACCATGGCCGAAGCCGCACGCTTGGGCCAACGGGTTACTTGTGTCACCGCCACCGCTCTGGGCCGCCGTGACCAGGAATTACGGGCGGCTCTCGCGGCTCTGAGTGTGGACGACATGCGCCTGCTCGGCTACGAGGACGCCCATTGTCAGGAAGTGGCCGCCGCCGAGGCTGTTAGCCGCTTGACCGCCATCATCCGCGAGGTCCAGCCCGACAGTATCATCACTTTTGCTCCCGACGGCTGGACCGGCCATCCCGACCACCGAGCCGTTTCGGCTTGGGCCACCGCCGCCCACCGGCAATCTGGCACGAGCGCCAAATTGTATTATTGGGCCGTCACCCCAGCCTGGTACGAACTATTCAACCCGCGCCTCTGCCCCAATGCTTATCATGACGTCACCGACACGGCCGTCACGCCGGCCGGCCAGCTGGCACTCACCGTGCAACCAGACGACTGGCAGTGGCAGCGCAAACACGCCGCCATGCGGGCGCACAACAGCCAAATTCCCGGCCTGATTCACGCTTTTGGCGAGAAATTTCTGACCCGCGCGCACCAGTCTGAGCAGTTTGTCCTCGCCAACCGATAGGCCGGTATGCTACGACGCGACCGCCAGCCTCTGGGCCGTGGCAGCTTGCGCTTATATAGCCCCCGCAAAACAAAACGTGTGCCCTCACCGTGCTCGTGAGTTCAGGATCGGTCGCTCCTCGTTCGCTGGATCACCGGATACAGCTTACTCGGTCCGACCGATCCTGAATCACCCGAATCATCGGTGCGAAAAGGCACGTTTTGTTTTGCGGGGGCTATAGCCGCCGTGTCCGCCAATACAACCAAGCCCGCGGCAACAGGCACAGTTGGCCCAGCAAAATCGCCCGGCCCACACCCCAGCGGTCGGCGGCTAGTCCTATTCCCAGCGTAAATACCGCGTACAGGCAATTGCCCACAAACGACGTAATCGAGCCGATGGTTGCTCGCTGATGGTCGGTATACTCCTCATGCAGTACCTTACCCAATGCCACCGTCATCGGGCCATACGATGCGCCGGCCAAAGCCATCAGCGCCGGCGTAATCGGACTTGGAAAGATGAGCGCCGGCAGGAACAGGGCTTTGGCATACAGCTCGCCGCCGAGAATGATCTGACCTGGTTTGAATCGCCTCAGGAACCAGCCGCTCGCCCGAAACCCAACGGCACTTTCCAGAAAATTCACCGAATACATCGCACCTACCAACCCCAACGGCATAAACTGCTGGTATAGGGCAGGCCAGAGGGCAAAAGTCGAGCAGCCGTCTTCGAGAATTTGGGCCAGACTGAGGCGACGAATGATGTGGCTACGCCACATCAAGCCCACTGCTTCCCGGAAATGGCCCCAGGCACTTACCACTCTCGGAGCTTCATGCCGGGCCGGCTCGACCAACCACAGGCTGGCCACGAGGGCCGGCAGACTCATGAGCATCGTGGCCCACAACGCCCAATGAAAGCCGATCGCCGCCAGCAGCCCGCCGAGCGCCATGGAAATGAACCCACCGGCTTCCATCGCCACGTTCATACTGGCTAAGTAGTGGGGGAACCGCCCACCCTGCCCATTCTCCCGCGCCGACTCATACACGAGTGCTTCGTTATTACCGCTCATGAGTGCGCGCCACAAACCATCGAACACGGCGCCCACCGCGAGCCAGCCATATCCAGCTCCTACAGCGTAACAGCCTACCGACGACAGACTGGCAACCGCCTGCAGTCGCACGCACCACACCCGGCCCAGCCGGTCGCTCACCAGACCGGTCGGTACTTCAAGAACCGCCTGGGCCACCTGGATCACCACAAGCAAACTGGCCGCCAAAAACAACGACCCTGTTACTTTCGCAAAATACACCACCATCGTGGCGGCATAGAACCGTAAACAAAACCACCACAAGAACCAATTCATAATCCGGGCGTTGCCCGCCACGGACCGTTCCGGCATTCGCAGTCGAAACATAAAACACTCCAAGTTAGGAAATATGTGGGTACACAAAAACGCCGCAGCGTTTCGGTCTGGACCACTATCGGCGTCGCCCTAATGGGGGAGTGGGATCAATGTAGCTCAAGCTCGTGTACCATAAGCACAACCAATGATCTCCGGCATTACTGCCGGCCGATGCGGGGTTAGTTACGGCTACCTGTGGACATGAGTCTTGTTGATCCTTAGTTTATCGATGGTTACAGTAACACAAATAAAACGCTTGTGCAAACTTTGACAGGCGTATACAGCGTATAATGAGCCCATGACAAACTCCACCCGCGCCAAATCGTTCCGTGAACTCGGAATTATTGCCTTTGCGGTTTTCGTCGTAATTGGCGCGGTCTTCGGCGTTTCGCGCTCCTGGCTGTTCGTCGGCCTGATTTTCTTGAGCGGACTCGGCCTGCTGGCTGTCCTGCTCATCGTAACAAGCTCACAAACGCCAGTTGATTGTCATGCTACGATGGCTATATGAAGCAAACCATCGTTATCACCGGCGGCTCTGAGGGCATTGGCAAAGCCATTGCTGCCCGGCTCAAACATTCAGGCACTGTAGTTATTGTGTCGCGCGACATCGAAAAGGGGGAGGCAGCCGCCAGAGAATTGGGCTGCCAGTTCAGGCCGGTCGACGTGGCCGATTACGCTGCCGTCGAGCAGGTCATGAAAGACATTGCGGACGAGCACGGCCCCGTCACTACCATCATCAACAACGCCGGCCTCTGGATTGAGGGTCCGCTGGACGCCAATGACCCCGCGCGCATGCAGCAGGTCATCCTGGTGAATACCCTTGGTGTACTCAACTGCACCCGCGCGGTGCTGCCCGGCATGAAAGCGGCCGGGCAGGGGACGGTCATCAATATCAGCTCGTCGGCCGGCCTCGTCGCCAAGCCCAACATGTCGACCTACGACGCCAGCAAGTGGGGCGTGACGGGCCTCAGCAAAGCGCTGCAGCTTGAACTAGCGCCACTTGGCATCCGGGTCAGCTGTGTCTACCCGGGTAAAGTTAACACGCCGCTATTTGACAACGCCGGCAACCATAAAGACATGGCCGACGCCCTTGAGCCCGACCACGTCGCCCAAGCTGTGGAATTTATTTTCAACCTTCCATCGCAGGTCGACGTGCCCGACTTATCGATCCGGCATCTCTAGCGTTAAGTTAAAGATCATGATATACATGACATCCCGTAGCTCACCAGGACTGGCCGGCGTAAGCATATTAGAAAATGATAACTTCAGCTTGACAAGATTCATCATGCTTTGGTATCATGAACTCATCACCATGACCGGATAGGCCTAAGGTTTCGACCGACCGCTGATGCCGGTCTTAGTGTATTCTAACGACTTACGATGCCCATTCAGATTTATAATGTATGAAGCGAATGGACGCAGGAGCGTATAGCCATCCCAAAACAAAACGTGTCTTTTCGCACCGATGATTCGGGTGATTCAGGATCGGTCGGACCGAGTAAGCTGTATCCGGTGATACAGCGAACGAGGAGTGATCGATCCTGAACTCA
>DATDME010000029.1:0-12129 GCA_036518915.1 Candidatus Saccharimonadia bacterium
CTCCTGATGAAGTACGTAACTTCACTGCGATAATTGCTGCCGCCCGCTGAGAACTCGCGGGTGACATTAAGGCAATCATATCATCTGCACTCGGATACAGCGAAAATGGTTCGAATGCCCTCCACTATCCGGCCTCATTACACCTATGCTTATAACGGCTCGATAAAGCCGTTATTTCCATCGAACAAAACAAAACTACTTTCGAACTCAAAATGCTAAACTCTATCCCATGAAGAACTATCTATACAAAGTGGCGTGCGAGCATTTTGCTTTCGGCCTGACCATTTCGGTGAATGTGATTTGGCAATTGTCACGTGGCCTTACACTTAGCCAGGCATCACTCATCGAAGCCATCGCGCTAGCAGTTCGTTTTATCCTTGATGTACCCACGGGCCACCTATCCGACCGGTTTGGTCGCAAGCCGGTCTTGGTTACGGCCAGCCTACTGTTTGCCCTCGGTTATGGCGTGCTCAGCCAGGCGCAGTCATTTTGGTGGTTTCTTGTCGCCGCCCTGCTTTCGGCCATCGGGTTTGCCCTCATGTCTGGTAGCGAAGAAGCCCTCGTTACTCCACAAACTACCGCTCCCGGTATAGTCATCTCACGGTCGTTGATGAAGCCGCCACCATTGCAGGGCTTCTCGTAGCGGCTCTAGTCGTTAAGCTCTATGGCATTCAGGCCACGCTTTTAACGGCAACGGCGGCCATGGTCATCACGGTGCTTGTCGGTGTAATAGTCATCAAAGAGCCTCACCGCAAGCAATCCGCCGCTCAGTCAAAGCCGAATCTCGTAAAGATTACCCAAAGCGCACTGAATCTTTTTCGCACGCATATGCCCGTCATTGGCATCTTTCTCTGTCTGGCGGTGTATTGCGAGGGCGGGCGCGTACTCTGGCAGCCGCGTCTTACCGAGGCCGGGCTTGCCGTCCAATATCTGGGCGTTACCTTTGCCCTATTCAAACTAGCCTCACTACTGGGCGCATATTTAGCTCGCCATCAACGCATCGACGATGTTCGTCGGGAGCTTACATGGCTCGGCATCCTACTAGCAATCTCTCTCGCGCTCATGGCGGCAGCCTCACTTTTTTAGTTGTTATCGTTGGTTTTGCGGCGTACTTCTGCCTTGAGAACATCTACCGCGTAGCCCAATCCCACTACCTCCAGCAAATCGCTCCGGGCGACAACCGAGCCACGCTACTCTCGGTGGTGAGTTTTGTGCGCAGCGGCTACAGCATTATTAGCCTGCCAATACTCGGATTTCTCTCGCAGGGCGGACGAACCAATCAGGGTTTCATCCTGCTAATGCTCCTACAGGCCCTTGCTGCAGCTGGACTCTATGCCACTGCAAAGCACCAAGTATTCAAGCCAGTACTGAGCGAAACCTAGTATTCATTTAAAAAGCTGGATTTAATTGTAATGCCGTAACCCCTATGGCGTTACAAAACATTTGCCTATACTACAAGATATGACGCAGTTTATCCCAGAGCTAAAACTAGCCAAGAAATTTTATATCGAAGCCGTCGAACCAGTAATAGGCGTCGAATTTCCGCACCTATCCTATTCAGCTGCACTCATAGGTGATGGGTCGGGCGTACTAGGCTACGACACCACTCTATCCCGCGACCATGATTGGGGGCCACGACTTCATTTATTTGTTGAGGACAGAGCGTTGGCAAGCAGAATTTCGTCCGTTCTAGACCAGCATCTCCCCCAAGAGTTTCTTGGCTATCCAGTACGTTTTAGTAAGGGCGGCTCTCCTGTGCGCCACCATGTCGATATTCATGCGCTTGGTGAGTTCCTGCATTCATATCTTGGTATTTCATCTTTCGATAACCTTAACCCGATAAGTTGGCTGGCATTTCCCCAAGAGAATTTGCTCACACTCACTGCGGGCGAAGTATTTCATGATGATGCCGACGTGTTAAGAAATATGCGTCAAAAGTTAGCCTACTACCCGCATGACATTTGGCTTTATATGCTAGCGTCAGGCTGGCGTCTTTTGTCGCAAGAGATGCCGTTCGTCGGCCGTACCGCCGAGGTAGGCGACGAATTAGGTTCAAAATCAATCACTACTCACCAATGTCGGCGGGCCATGCAGTTGCTCTTTCTCATCGAGCGCAAATACGCGCCGTATAACAAATGGTTTGGCACGGCCTTCAAAGAGCTGAAGTTTGCTTCATCGATGGACCAACATCTTGCATCTGCAATGAAAGTTGATGCCTGGGAAGAGCGCGAGCATCATCTAAATGAGGTATACAAAGTTCTCGTCACGGCGTTTAACGAGCTTAAGCTGCTTGACTCAGTTAAAGCTGAGGCGACCAGCTTCTTTGACCGCCCCTACAGCACCGTTGAAGGGCCAGCACCAGAAGCAATCCAAGCAAAAATACAAAACACGGCTGTACGGTCATTGCCGCTTGGCATCGGGAATATTGACCAAGTGACGGACAACGTAGATATACTCAGCAAACCAGTAGTCTTCAGTCACTTTCAGAAATTTTATGCAGACCTGAGCGACTGAAACCTAATATCATTCACCAACCCACAAACCGCCGCATAGCACTCCGTTCTAACATGAACCCTAGCTCGCCCCAGGGATTATCCCGATCGCCCTGCAGCCGAGCAATCATCGTAATTCTCATACAGGCTCCTTGCATTACCTTCTATAAAGCTTATGCTTATTATATTGCGAACAATAAACATGAGCTTCACCAGCTTCACCAGCCTTCACCGTTTCAATATCATTATGGCGGCCCTGCACGCCGCTCAGGGCGTGGCGGTAATATGGCTCAGTCGCGATTTTGTACTGCCCATCACCGTCAGCTACCTGCACTTCGATCCTCAAACCCAAGGCCTCGCGCCAGCCACGCAAACGCTCACACATGTATCATTACCCTGGATCGTAGCGGTCTTTTTCTTCCTGTCCGCTTTAGCCCACCTCATCATTGCCACGGCTTACCGCCGCCACTACGAGCGCGATTTGGCTACTGGCCTCAATCGTGCCCGTTGGTTCGAGTATGCTCTCTCAGCTTCCATCATGATGGTGGCCATCGCCATGCTGGTAGGCATCTACGACCTGGGTAGCCTCATCGCTATCTTTGCCCTTACCGCTATCATGAACCTCTGCGGGCTCATTATGGAGATACACAATCAAACTACCAAACGCACCAATTGGCTCAGCTACTGGGTGGGCTGCTTGGCCGGAGCGGTACCTTGGGTGGTTATTGGTCTGTACTTTTGGGCCAGCGCCCACAACGGCAGTGCCCCGCCCACCTTTGTGTATTGGATTTATGTCTCCATCTTCATCTTTTTCAACTGCTTTGCCCTCAACATGGCGCTTCAATACCGGCGAGTAGGGAAGTGGCATGACTATCTCTATGGCGAACGAGCCTACATCATCCTAAGTCTAGTTGCCAAGAGTCTCCTAGCCTGGCAGGTCTTCGCCGGCACGCTGCGGCCAAATTAGCTATGCACTTCATTTATACCCCACATGGCTAGTACCGCAACAAGCGCAGAATTAATTATATGGATGTTTATTCGGTTTACTTATACCGGTCGCGGCTTAACCAGCCCATTACCACCAGGCCGACGCCCAGGCCAATGACCGCGCCACCAACTAGGCCCAGCCACAGCGGGTGGTAAAACAGGCCGGCGCCCAGGCCGATCATAAAGCAGCCAGCCAGCGCGATCCCGCCGGACTCATAATCCTTGAACGGGTTGATAGGGTGCATATCGCCTTGATGAGACATTAGGGTTTCTCCTTAGTTTTTAAATATCTAAATATTCGACGGGGGCTTCATCTTTGGTTTGCGCTTGGCGCATCAGCTTGATGAGCGCGCTGGGCAACTGGCCCTCGGCTTCCTGAATTGATGCGAACACCAACAGCTGCGTGTCGGGCGTGTACTCAAAGTAGTCGGCGGTGCGCCAAAAGTCGCGCTGCCGGAACAAATCCAGATTCGCTTGCTTCGTCAGCTCCACGGCCCACTGGCCTTTGGCCGTCTTAAACACCCGGGCCGTGTACCAGTCGTTGTGGTCGCCGGCGCCCTGCCACTTAATGAGCAGGCGGCCGTTAAACCGCTTTTCTTGCTGCAGGCCCTTGGTGCCCACCTGCACCACAATTTCTTTGAGGCCTTTAGCCTGGGCCTCGCTGCGGGTGATGAACTCCTTGAGCGCCCGCACCAGCACGGCCGACAGGTTATCGCCGGCCAGTTGCTGCGCCCGGTCGTACAGGGCTTGGTCATCCTGTGATACGTAAATCGTCTTATTTGGCATGGCTTTACTTACTTATACATACAAATATACGTATAACTACATATATTGCAAGTCCGTTTCGCGCTAGAATGAAACCAAAGGGGCCCAACCAATCGTGACCTGGTTCAAACCAAAAAATATCCTCGACCGTTTCTTTGAGGCCGGAATTATTATCAAAGGCGTCAATGGCGCCGCCGAGCTGATTGGCGGGACCCTCCTGCTGGTCGTCTCACCGGCCACCCTCAATAATCTGGTGGTTAGCGTTACCCAGGGCGAGCTGTCCGAGGACCCACACGATTTCATCGCCACCCGGCTCCTGCAAATAGCCCACCATCTGACGCCGTCGACCCAGCACTTGGGCGCGGCCTACCTGCTGGCGCATGGCGCCATCAAAATTATTTTGGCGGTCGCGGTGCTCAAGCAAAAACTCTGGGCCTACCCCTGGCTCTTGGGCTTTTTGCTCGTGTTTATTGCCTACCAAACCTACCGCCTGACATTCGCGCCGTCACTCGGGCTGGCCGCCCTCACGATCTTCGACATCGTCATGGCTTGGCTGACCTACTTGGAGTACCGCCAGCACAAAGCCGACTGGGCCTAGTGCTTCAGCGGCACTAAAAAAGCGGCCCGCGGGCCGCGTTTTTTGAGGGAGAGCTAGTTGCTCGGGCTACCGGGACCACCAAAGCCGCCGGCACCGCCAAACCCACCGTGGCCGCCCGGGCCAACGTATCGGAGGAGGTCAACGTTGTTTTGCTGCGCCCAGGTGCGGAGCGCGTCCATTTTAGCGCGGATGGCCTGGCGCTGGGCGTCAGTTTGCTGGTCGGGGGAGGCTGCATCCATCAGTGTTTTAAGAGCCTTTTGAGCGTTGGTAATGTAATGAGCCTGCGCCTGGGTTAGTTTGCCGTCTTTGACCGCCTGGGCCAGGCGGGCAGCTTGGTCGGCTTGCCGTTGGGCCTCATGCTCCTGGCGGTCGGCCGTAAACACGGCGGCCACGTCGGCGCGGTTCAGGTTGAACTTGGTAGCAAGCTTATCGATCAATGACGTGCCGCTACCCGTGCTGCTGTCGGCCGAGGCAATGCCCGCGCCCACTACGCCGAGCCCAATTGACGCGACCGCAGCACCGGCCAATAGGACATGTCTGAGACGTTTATTCATGATGTTCTCCTTCGTTACGTTGGCTTGTCGTCCCGCTCCGCCATGTACGCGTTTCTTTGGCTGCGCAGCCTTCATGGGGCAGGACACTTTGTATGCTACGCGGTCCACGTTAGACAATGCTTAAGGAAGCGTAAGAATCAGCTGAGCACCAAAGCCGGTATACAGCCCGCACCAAACAAACTATAGCCTGCTCCGGCATCCGCGCCGTACAATGCGGGTAATAAACGTAGGAGATATCGTGTTAATCTCAGTCAATATTTGGGCTGTTGTGTTGGCGATGGTCGGCTCGATGGTCGTGGGTAGCATTTGGTATGCCCAAGGTGTATTCGGCCGGGTATGGGCCAGGTTGGCCAAGGTCGACATGACACGAAACCGTGGCCCCATTTGGCAACCGCTGGCCGTCACCGCCGTGGTGAGTACTATTACCGCCTGGGTGCTCGCCAGTATCACCATGCTGGCCTACCAGTATTTTCAAGCGACTTTTCTGCAGGACGCCCTCATGGTGGGTTTTTGGCTCTGGCTGGGCTTCACGGCCGCCCGGCTCGTAACGCACGACGTCTTTGAGGGCCGGCCCGTAAAGCTGACGCTGCTCAACGCGGCCCATGAGCTGGTAACCATCACGGTGATGGCGGCCGTCATCGGCCTGTTTGGCGCCCCGATGGATTAAGCTGGTGGCGCACAAAAAAACGGGTCTCGTGACCCGTTTTTTCGTGCATTAGCCGTAATTGCCGCTAATTCGAGATACTGACACTCGTGCCGGTACGGTTGCTGTTCATAGCGTCGCCACTCGACAGCCCGCCGACCGATGTATTGTGGGAGGCCGAGACGTCACCGCTGCGCGCGTACTGGTTGTTGGTGTTGTCGACATTCACAAAGTTGACGTTCATCCGCCGGACATTCACATCGTTGTTCTCGTGAATGAAATTCTGCGAGTCGGGGCCCACAGCGTTGGCTTCTATCACGCCCGACCGCGGCCAGGCCATTGGCGCCCACGCCGCTCCGCCGCCGTTGTCAATATTCACGGCCGTTGAGGTGTGGTTCAGATTTGTCGCATCGCCGCTCATCAGGCCGCCCACCCAGGTGTTGCCGCGGGCAGACACCGAGCCGGATTCCGCCCACTGGCGATTGGAGTTGTCGACCAAAACCGGGTTGAGATTAGTCTCAGACACATTGGTGCGGGAGGACTGCTTAATGTAGTTACTTGAATCCGGGCCGTAAGCCATGGCGCTCGTGTCGGCCAAAGCAACTCCTGACAGGCTTAATGATGCTATGGCAATGGCGGCGTACCGCGCTGGAAATTTCATACGCTTCTCCCACTTAGTTACTTGCCCAGATTAGACCCTGCGCGCGGCCATGGAGTCGGCGGATGTTCCAAAAATTGATGGCATTTTCTGGGCAGGCAAAGTTTATGGCCGTTGCGCTACATGATAGGCTGCGGCTCGGCCCAGTAAGCGGCCGGGTTGTGCAATTCTCCAACGCCCGTCTTGGAAATTTGACTGACTCGCCGTTTACAGCGTAACGTCCAGCAGAATGGGGGCGTGGTCCGACCGACCCATTTTAAGCGTGGACACCCGGGTCACATGTGTGTTAAATGTGGAGGCCATATCAAAGTGGCCCGTGAAGTAGCGGTTCTTGAGCGTGGGCTTATCACTCATGAGGAATTCAAAGCCGGCCCGCCGCACCGTCCGGCGCAGGCCCCATTTGAACCAAGGATAATTGTAATCGCCGGCCATGACCGCCGGGGCGTCCTGGCAGTGCTGCCGCAAGATCCGCAAAGCCTGGCGCACCTGGCGCCGCCGCTCCCAATTCGTCGCCACCAGATGAATGGCGTGGAACGATGCCACATAAAACGTGCGCTCGTTGATGGTGTCGTACAGCTCAACTACCAGCAGCCGGTCGCGCTCATTGCGTCGCACCAGCTCAGACACCGACCGCGCCACACCGTAACTGTGACTGCCTAGCCGCTCAAACCGGTCGCCCCGCACGTAGATCGCCAGGCCATACTTTTCGGTGGAGGTTTTGCCGGCCAGGTGCAGATTGCCAATCCGCGGCGCAAGCCGCTCCGGGTAGCACTCCTGCAAGCAGACTAAATCTGGCTGATGTTCGGCCACGAGCGCCTCTAACTCAGAATAGGCCTCGTGCACCTTCAGGTTGTAGCTGAGGATTTTGAGGCCGCGGGACCGTAACGCTACGTTGACGATCTTCATGGTACCTTTCATTATCGCACAAACCTGAGAGCTTGCCGGGCTCCTTACGCTTGTGGATAACTAATTTATATCAGGCGGCGATATTGTCAACTCTGTTAAACAATGGTATTATGTAGCGGCTTGTTAGCGGGGACCCGCCAGGGCAATCGCATTTAATTATGACTCTCTTAAAGCATTTATAAAAACATAATTTAATCAAAAGATATACGTTTGAGTAACAAACAAGCGCTTACGAGCAAAATCGCAAGCGCTTGTTTTGGCTTGGGAAAAGGAAGATAACTGCGATTGCCCTGGTGGACCCGCCCAGCCACCGAGAGAACGGAGATCGGTCCATGACCGCTTCGACCACATTCGGCACCACCGGCACCGACCCCTACCGGCCCAGCCAGCTCGACTTCCTTCTCAGTCTTCTCGAGGACCACAATCCCGGCCTGGTCTCGGCGCTCGAGCTCGAGCCCACCGGCGTCCTCGCCGCCTGGGACCTCGCGACAGGCGCGAGCGAGCCGTTCCTCGAGCTCGAGTTCGGCTCAAATTCCACCGTCCTGGAAGCGTGCCAAATAGCCTTGGGCACCATGTGTGAGCCGTCGGCCCGCACCGGAATGTCGTCCCTCGAGCTCCGCAACAAGCCACACCGGTTGGAGCTGGACTACACGAGCTGCTCTGCTTGATTTGTGATCTCGCCACGTTCGTGGGGATCGGCCTCCCCGCGCACTCGTCGTACCGGCGCGTCGTCCATGTGCTCATCGAGGTGATGAAGTCGCGAAACATCGCCACGATCCTCGGCGCGAACTTTATCCGCGACAGGCACGCCATCTTGCGGGCCGTCCGCGCCAAGGCTCCAGAGCTCGGCCATGACTTCGGTCCCGAGGACTTCCGTAGATCCCTGGGCTGGATCAACGCTGCTTTGGAGCGGTCAGATCCCACCACGGACGAGCTCCCCGACGACGTCACGGCCTAGGGCTACGCCGTCATCGGCGCCGGCAGCGTCCACGGCAATCGCGAACGCGTCCACCCCGGTCACCCCGGCGGCCACTTCCACGGCTGACCGCCACCCGGGTCGCCACAAGCACTACTCCGGCACTGGGGCGCATCGCCCCAGTGCCGGGCCCGGCCCCAGCGCTCAACGCAAATGCTTAAGTACAAGCGTTTTGAAATAGCATTGAGCCTTGAGTTCGGCCAAGCACTTATTCCAGATATACCAGATATATCCGTACCAGTTTGACAAAAAATGCGTTAGGCACTAAACTATTTAGTGTCTATGATAATTTCTAATTCCCAGCTCGCCGAATTTGAGGCCGCCATGGATAATTTGCGGCGCGTCAAGCTAGCCGCCCGTGAGTACTGGTTGGCCAAGTTAGGGCTGTCTGAAGCTCAGATTCACATTGTGCTTTCGCTGCACTACGGCGATTGCCGCACCACCAGCGAGCTCGCCAAAGTGCTCGGCGTGTCGGCCAGCGCCGCCACCCAAACCACCGATACGCTAGCCCGCCGTGGCCTCATTACGCGCACCGCAGACCCGGCCGACCGCCGCGTTAGCCGCCTGAGCCTCACGCCGGCAGGCGAACAGCTCACCACCTCGATAATCGACCAGCGCCGCCGGTACTTTATGGAAATTATGGCTGAACTTACTCCGGACGAAATCGCGAGCGTTATCAAGGCCCTGAACGTGCTGGGCCGCATCACGACCGATCAATACCAACAAGCGGCGGAAAGGAAATCGTAATGCCACCCATCGACGGACTACGCCGGAAGACCCACCGGCAAACCCATCTAGAATCCGGCTATTTGCAGCCGCGCGTGCGGGGCGAGGCCGGCGCCGTTGACCTGGCCGCAGCGGTCAACGAACCCGCGCCGCACCCCACAAGCTTTGCCGACCTGCATCCCCGGCGCAAAAAAGTCACCATGATCGGTGTGATCCTGGCGATGCTGCTGGCCGCCCTCGACCAAACCATCGTCGGCACCGCCCTGCCGCGCATTGCCACTGAATTTGGCGCCGCCGACCACCTCATTTGGGTCGTCACCGCCTACATGCTGGCCAGCACCGTCACCGTGCCAATTTACGGCAAGCTGTCGGACCTGTTCGGCCGCAAATGGTTCTTCTTCTGGGGGATCGTGATCTTTTTGGTGGCATCCATGCTGTCTGGCCAGGCCCATAACATGCCCGAGCTGATTATCTTCCGCGCGCTGCAGGGCATTGGTGGTGGCGCCATTATGGGCAACGCCTTCGCCATCATCGCCGACCTGTTTGAGCCGGCCGAGCGGGCGCGTTGGCAAGGGGCGCTCGGCGGAATTTTTGGCCTATCGTCGGTGATTGGCCCGGCCCTCGGCGGCTGGCTGACCGACCACGCTTCCTGGCGCTGGGTTTTTTATGTGAACCTGCCCGTCGGCCTGGTGGCGCTGGCAGTTATTGCCTTCCTCATGCCCAAAGTTGTGCCGCACACTAAATCTAAGATCATTGATTTCTGGGGCGCCGGCGCGCTGATTCTCACGCTCGTGCCGCTGCTTTCGGCGCTCAGTTTCGGCGGCCGCCAGTACGCCTGGGGTTCCGCGATAATTCTCAGCCTGTTTGCCACGGCGGCCGCCGGCCTCGTGCTGTTCCTCTGGGCCGAGCGCCGCTCGCCCGATCCCATCATTCCCCTGAGCCTATTCCGTAGCGATGTGTTCACGATTTCAGCGGTCATTACGTTTCTTACCGGCGCGGCCATGTTTGGGGCGATCGTCTACATCCCGTTGTTCGGACAGTTCGTGCAGGGCGTGTCGGCCACCGATTCCGGCTCCATCCTCACCCCGCTCATGGTCGGCCTGATTGGCGCCAGCATCGTGACCGGCCAAGTGATTGCCCGCACCGGCAAGTACCGCTGGCTGGTGTTGGCCGGCACAAGTTTGCTCACGTTATCATTGCTGTGGTTGTCGACGCTGGGCGTTGGCACATCGCGCTGGGAGCTGGTGGCCCGCATGGTGGCGCTTGGGCTCGGCTTGGGCGCCATCATGCCGGTGTTCAACATTGTGGTCCAAAGCGCCTTTGACTCGTCCAAGATTGGCGTGGTGACCGCCTCGATGCAGCTGGCCCGCAGCATCGGCGGCACGGTTGGCACGGCCATCTTTGGCGCCTTCTTCAACAACGCCCTTGCCGACCGGGCCAAAGATTTGGGCAGCACCACGTTTGGCCAAACCGCCGCACACAGCGCCAAGGCCCTCAACGTGGCCGACCCCAACATCCTGCAATTCTTGCTGTCTGAACCGGGCCGGGCCCAAATTGCCGGCGAACTGGTCAAACTGCCGGCCGCCTACCACGCCGCGGCCCAGCAGGCCTACACCACCTACCTTGACGGCGCCAAAGCTGCCCTCACCGGCTCGGTGAACTACGTGTTTCTGGTGGCGGCCGTCACCTCAGGCACGGCCCTGGTGCTGGCGCTATTCTTGCGCGAAATCCCGTTGCGTGGCCGCGCCGCCACCAAGCCCAAGCATTCCGCGGCCACCGAGGCCGGCGATGAGCTGGCGAGTGAGCTGGGTGTGGCGCAGCCCAAAGACGAACCAGTGCTGCTGCGCTAACGGCCGGTGCACGTTAGTAGCGGGCGATCCGCCATTCTAGCTGGTCGTCATCATGGGTGATGACGGCGCTGGGGCTGGTCTCGCTGAGCTGACCATTGAGGTACAGGGCCCAGTATTCGTGCTGGGTTTCTGCCGCCCGGTAGCCGTTCACGCTGGCCACGTAGGCCGCTGGGCCCGTGCCTTGCATGGTCACGACGGCGCGCTGTTTGAGGAGCGCCAGAGCCGATTGCCCGTCCTGGCCCTTGAAACTAACACTGCTGGGCTTGGGTGAAGCTACCGCCGCCGGCGACTTGGCCACGGCGGGCGGTGGCTGCCGCCGACTGGCCATGACGCTGCCCACGCTGGCGCAGCCGATTACGACCGCCGCCCCGGCCACGAGCCATAACCGCTTGATTTGCATGTTGTCATCCTTATACCACCTAACGGTGATAGATAGTAAGCGCAACATCGCCGCCATGCAAGCCCAGCGGTTTGTGAGTAATTCAGTAATCGATGCTTTTGCGCGCCAGAATCCCTGAATCGTAGGGATGCTTCACTTTGACCATTTCCGTCATGAGGTCGGCCCGCTCCACAATTGGCGCTAGTTCCTGGGCGTGATGACCCGTTAGCACCAGGTCAAGCTGGGGCGGTTTGGCATCAATTAATTCCAGCACCGGCGCTAGCGGCAACAGTCCACCCGTAATGCTCCCGATAATTTCATCGAGTACCACTACATCGTATTCACCGGACGAAATTTTAGCTTGGGCTAGCTCAAATGCTTCTTTGGCCGCCTCCACGTGTTCTTGCTCGGGCAGCTGGTCACCCAAAATCTTGTAAAAGCCCTTGCCGGCCTGAATAAACTCCACGTTCGGCACATGCTCAAAACCGCCCTTCTCGCCGGTAAACCAGGTCTTCACAAACTGAATTACCAGCACGTGTTTGCCGTACCCGGCAGCCCGCAGTGCCAACCCCATGGCGGCCGTAGTCTTGCCTTT
>DATDME010000030.1:0-3725 GCA_036518915.1 Candidatus Saccharimonadia bacterium
GATACACCAAATATCGGCGTGACAGCCACGATTGCCGGTCAGTCATGGCGTCTATCATAGCACCCCCGTGCGCTATAATACCGGCATGAAATACGTTGCCCTTCTCCGCGGCATCAACGTTGGTGGCAAGCATCCGGTGTCCATGGCCCGGCTTAAAACCACTTTCGAACGGCTCGGCGGTACCGGCATCGTTACGTATATCAATTCGGGCAATATTATCTTCACGGCCGACGCTACGCCGGTGCCCCAGCTCGCCCAGGCCCTCGAATTCGCCATCAAGCATGACTTTGGCTTTGACGTGCCGGTGGTCCTGCGCACGGCCGACCAAATCGCCGAATTGTGCCGCCGCATCCCCGCCGCCTGGACCAACGACACCGTTCTGCGCACCGACGTCATTTTTCTGCGCGACAACCTCAGCTCGACCGAAGTCGCCGCGCGCTTCCAGCCGCGCGAATTTGAACAAGCCCTATTTCTGGAAGGCGCGTTCGTTTGGCATCTGGCCCGCGAGTACGCCACCCGCAGCACCCTCACCAAAATCATCTCCACCGATATCTACGAGCACATCACCATCCGCAACGTGAATACCGTGCGTAAGCTCAATGATCTGATGGCCGCGGCTGCTTGACCCCAATTATTCCCAAGTGCGTATGTCCGAACCCTTCCGGCAGCTTGAGACCATAACCAAACATGCGGTCCATCGCAATGTGCGCCGTCCACACCAGGCCAGTCACCCACAGCAAATCAGAGCTAACCAGCATCGCCACGAGCAATGCCAAGACGGGAAAAACATAATTGTGGGCCAGATTATACACCGTGGCGCCCACCCGCGGCCCGGCCAAATAACCCAGCATCGAGAAATCTGGCACGAACAGACCTAACAGCAGCGCCCACCAGCTGTAACGGCCGTAGCTCACAAAATTATCGGCCAGCAGCACACAGCTGATAAAAATCGCCAGGCCCTCAAGCCGCTGCCAGAGTACCGGTTGGTTGATGCGCATATGGCCAGTTTAGGCTGGTGTCACGGGATGCCGCAAGATGGTTTTTAAGCGTTCCGGCGCGGTTTTCATGGGATCGCTCAGGTATATTTCGTGATGCCGCCCCTGAGAGGTCAGCTGATGCTCGTTCATATAGGCATCAAGCTTCATGATGGACGGCAGCTCTGTTGAATAAGGCCCAATATGCATGATTTGCACCGACCGGCCTTCTTCGAACCGCTCCAATCGGACGAGGCTGGTGTCGACTTCCGGCTTGCGCTCGGCGGCGGCCGTCTGGGCGGACGCCACCAGCTCGGGGGTAATGAACGCCGGCTGCATGATCATAACGGTCCAGCGCCAGAGGTTGCGGGGCGCGCTCGCCGCAAACGGACCATCCACTCCCGGCACGTCCCACAAACCCTCGAGCGGCGCCACACTAAACTCGCGCCAGCCGGCGGGCGCCTCATGCTTCTTCGCCCAAAATTTCAGCGTGTACGACAGCGTGTACAGCGCCTGCACCGCCTTGCTAAAGGCCGGACCATTGGGGTCACCCGCCCCATCGACCATCATAAACGGCAGCCCGGGCACCACCACTTCGCTCACCGCCTGAGATGAAGCTCGGTAGAGATGCTTGTACTCGCGTTTAACATCCAACTTCTCCATACCCAGGACTGTGCCACGTGCAACAGGACTTGTCTGTAACCATAGTTACATTCAGCGCCTAACACCCGGCCGCCTAACATCCGCCCAGCTCCATGGCCCACAACGGGCCATTGGGGCCGGCCAGCTCCGCCACGCCCAAGTCGCGGTAGTTGGCGTTCAAAATGTTGGCGCGGTGGCCGGCCGAGTTCATCCAGGCCACAAACACCTCGCGGGGCGTCTTTTGGCCCATAGCAATGTTCTCACCGAAGCACTGGCCGCCGTAACCTTTGGCCTTAATCCAGTAGGCAAAATCGCGGCCGCAAGCGGTATGGCCGTAGCCGCAGGCCTTCATGTCTTGGTCTTTGGCCGCTGCCGCTGCCATGAGCGCACTGCTTGCGCTCACCGGCTTGAGCTCATGGAACACCCGGGCGTTGCTGGTTAAGCAGCCGAGCGCCGCCGCGGTTTTGCTCACGTCCGCTTGGCCCGGGCAGGTCTGCTCGCTGGCAATTTCCACGGCCCCCAGCGCGGCGCCCCCGCCGCTCGGTGTTGGCGTGGCTGTCGGCCCCGGCGTGCCGGATGGTCTCGGCGTATTCGACGGCCCCGGCGTCCGGCTCGGCGGCGTGGTGCGCACCACGGGCGCCCGCCCGCCCGGCGACGGGTGGCCGGGGTGCGCCGGCTGCCCGCCCGGGCCAAATAATCCTGCCAAGACCAAGGCCGGTACCGTTACTAGCCAGCGCCAAATCGCGTCAAAGTTCATATCACCCCCTATGAAATTTCTTACGCCTCCATGCTAGCATGCTTGGCTCCAGATAAACGCAATCCGGCGCCAGATGTCACGGATGATGTCCAGTATCAGCTTGGTTGAGGTATCGCCGCCCATAGTTTGTAAGCTTGAGCACTATCAGACAATCGAACCCAAAATTTGGCAGACCTCACAATGCCGGTCCGCTGTTGGGCTCGTATACTGTCAGGGCATAAACGGAACACGCACTATGGCTCAAATTGCCCAACCCTACCAACTACCGCTGCGGCGCCGTAGCTTCGGCGAGGCGTTATTACTCTATCTGCGGGACGCTAATAAACTTCACCTATTTGGCCTTGGCCGGGTCTTGCTGCTATTCTTAGCTGGATACGCGCCCTTTGCCGCCATCAACGACGCCCTGGCGCCCTTCGCCCTAGGCATCCCGCTGATCGATGACCTTGAAGTGCCCATTGGTATCATTGCCGCGCTCAAGATTTGGGTCGATGTCCGCCGATATCAAGATCCCGCTTACCGCCCGCGCCGCTAAGCCCGCGCCACTAATTCCCAAGGAGGTTTGGTCATGAAACGTTCACCAACGGCCATCGCCGTGGCAGTGATTGTCCTGGTCGTCATTATTGCCGCCGCCGCTTACGCCCTCAACCGTACCCGCCAGTCGGTTACCCAGCTGGCTTCACCGACGCCCACGCCGCTGCCCACGCTGGCCGCCGCGCCGGTCACGGCTACCGCCGCCACGGCCGCCTCCACGCCGGCGCCGTCGGCTATCACGGTCAAGGCTAGCATCAAAGACATGGCCTTCAGCCCGGCCGGCCTGACCGTGAAAGCTGGCACCACCGTCACCTGGAAGAATGAAGATAGCGTCAGCCACAACGTAGTGGAAACCGATGGCCAGGCCGGCCCTAGCAGCGGCACGCTCGCCAACGGCCAAACCTACAGCTTCGCCTTCAGTACGCCTGGCACGTACCACTACCACTGTTCGATTCACCCGAGCATGACCGGCACCGTAACCGTCACGCCGTAAGCCGGGAACGGCAATGGGCGCGTTAGACGATGCTGCGCGCCTACCCCTTGGCCGCGCGCTCCAGTTCAGCGAGGTCAAATTTTTTCATCTTGAGGAAGGCCTGAGTCACGCGGCGGATTTTCTCGTCGTCACCCGAGGCCATGATGTCAAACATGGCGGCCGGGGAAATTTGCCAGGAAAAACCGTACTTATCCTTCAGCCAGCCGCACTGTTCCGCTTCGGGCACGGCCGAAAGCGCCGCCCAGTACCGGTCGATCTCGGCCTGGTCGTCACAGGTCACGAGTAGAGAAATGGCTTCGTTAAAGCTAATATCATGCGCCCGGGCACT
>DATDME010000031.1:0-36581 GCA_036518915.1 Candidatus Saccharimonadia bacterium
CCACACCAAATGCATCACCGGCTGGTCGTGCTTGTCCAGCTTGACCTTGCCGTCTTCCACGGTCTTCTCAAAGTGCGGGAAGCCGTCGGTCCACTCCACCGGGTAGATGCGGCTGGAGCCAGGTAAGATGTTGCCCTGTTCACCGTTGAGGTCGAGGGTGGCCAGCTGGGTCTTGCCCCGCAGAATGAAGATGTTGCCATGGGGTACCACGTGGACATTCCCGGTGTTCTTGAGCTTGACACTGAAGGTAGCCGGCAGAAACTCGTAGACGTTGTGGTCACTCGCCAGGGAGGCCAAAGACACTTGGCGCTTGGCTCCGGCCACGTGGGCGTCAAGCAGCACGAGCACGGCGCTGCCACCGGCAATGCTGTTGGTGTTGCCGCTCTGGCGAGTGTCATCCCCTTCCCGGGTGAACACCACGGCGTAGTAATAGCCAAAGGCCGCCGTCTTGGGCACGGTAATGGTCATGTGGACGGTTTGCCAGACGTTGTTGGGGGCGTCAAACACCGTTTTGTCGAACTTGGCCCAGTCAAAGTAGTCATCCCCCGATTCCCGGTCAAGGAGGCGGGGCTTACCTTCGTCACCGAAGGCAGCGAACTTCATGAGGGAGACCTTGAGGCGGACGGTTCCCCCACTGTTTTGTTTGACCTTAATGTCGGTGCTGACGGTTGAGCCCGGGTCGGTGGTGAGGTTAATCGGCAGCGGTGAGGTTACCAGGTTGAGTGGTTTGGCGTCGGCGGCCACGGCCCAAGCCGACCCCGTCCCAAAAGACAGGGCAAGGCCCAGCAGTAATACCAAGAGTCCACGTTTCATGCAACCACTTCCGTTTTCAATACTGGCACATCCGGCCTAGAAATTGCCAGCACCTACGACCGTAATCGTGTCAGTGTAGTCGGAGCCGGCCGGCGTAGCGCCGGAGATTGCCGCCCGCTCAATTAGGGTTATGACGTCACCATTGGCCGTCGCCGGCGAAGCACCCGTACAAGCGGCAATCGGCTGGAAGTTCGCGCTCAAGGTACCGCCGGCCGAGGTTGTTGTGCCGTTGTACTCCGCATCAATTGCTAAGGTACAGCCGCCCGCGGCGTCAGTTGTTAGATCGGTATCAAGCACGTAGCCTTCGGTACCAGAAGTGAGCGTAGAGGGCGCGCCATCAATCGTGCCGGCCGTCGGGATAGTATACGACGCACTCGTTGAACGCAAACCTTGCTGCGTATCTTTCGCCCAAGCAATCCAACCGCCTTTGGCGTTCGTCGTCACCGTCACTGTCCGCCCAGCGGTCGATTTTATACTGGCCGGGTCAAGATTGCTCGAAAACGTATCAGTATTACCTGATAGTGTGAAGATAAAGGTCGGTGGAACCACCGCAGTTACTACGATCTGGTCATCGGTAATGTTAGACAAAGCGATATCAGAGTGGTCAAGCGTCGCGCTACCAGATGTTTGGGTTTCCACGGAAGCCTGCTGGCTGGTGGCTGCGCCAGCAGCCGTAGTCAGCGTGTTCGTGCCCGAGAAATTAAAGCAGTACAACGTGGTACTTGAAGTTAAGTCACCGGAGCCAAACGTCACCACGTTGGCCGGACTGGTCGCACTGCTAGCCGTTGCGATGCTCGGCCAGGCCGTCGAGCCGGCCGGCAAGTTGGTGGTTGATACCGTCCAGTTAGCGGCCGTGGTATTAACGGTGTAGGTTGACGGGAACGTAATGATTACCTTAGCCACACCCGCCGAGGCCGTGCTCGGCTTGGCACAAATCGTGCCGCCGGTCGCGGTATTAATCTTCATGCGATCCAACCGAATGTAAGCCGACTTAAAGTCAGCCTGAGCACCCATTGGCACAAATTGGAGGAATGAGCTCAGCACTAGTCCGACAACGGGAATAACACGAGCAGCGGTCCGACTTTTCCAGATCTGCATGGATACCTCAATCACTCTACTAACTAGAGCTATAGTACCCGAAAGCATAAGCAACATGCAAGCAGTTTATGACTCGCCTGTTGCCCCAAGCTGGGGAAAACCGCTGATTGTCATCTGGTTATGTGACGCTTTGCTTTAGAAATTACCCGCTGCCACCACCGTGATTGTGTCAGTGTAGTCGGAACCGGCCGGCGTACCACCAGCGATGGACGCCCGCTCAATCAGGGTAATGACGTCGCCGTTGGAGGTGGCTGGAGCCGTGCCGGTGCAAGCCGCCACTGGCTGGAAGTTAGCACTTAAGGTACCGCCGGCCGAAGTTGTCGCGCCATTGTACTCCGCGTCAATTGCGACCGTGCAGCCGCCGGCCGCGTCAGTTGTCATGTCGGCGTCCAGGACGTAACCCTCAGAGTTGGTGGCCAGGGTACTCGGCGTGCCGTCGACCGTACCGGAAGTGGGAATGGTGTAGTTCGCCGAGGCCGAGAACAATCCTTGCTGACTATCCTTCGCCCAGGCAATCCATCCGCCTTTGGCGTTGGTCGTAATGGAGAACGTTCGGCCAGCCGTAGACTTAATGCTCGCTGGGTCAAGGTTCGACGGGAAGGTATCTGTATTACCCGACAGGGCAAAGACGAAGGTCGGCGGAACCACCGCGGACACCACAATCTGGTCATCGGTGATGAGCGCCACGGCATAGTTGGTTTCATCAATCACCGCCGCGCCGGCCGTGCGGGTGTGCATGAACCCAGTGAGCGAGTTACCCGCCGAACCATTAGTGAGCGTGTTCGTGCCGCTAAAGTTAAAACAGTACAGCGTACCCACCGTCAGGTCGTTTGAGGGGAACGTCACCGTGTGGCCGCTCACAGCCGTAGCGGTATTGATGCCCGGCCAAGCGGTCGAACCCGCCGGCAGGTTGGAGGTGGTAACCGTCCAGTTAGACGCCGTGCCGTTCACCACAAAGTCGGTACCAGTTTGCGTCGGGAAGGTGATTTGGAAATCCGCCTCGGTGGCCGTCGTCCGTGGTTGGGCGCAAATCGTCCCGCCGGTCGCGGTCAACTCTTTCATGCGGTCAAGCCGCAGGTACGATTGCGTAAACTGTGGTGGCGGGGCAGCCGAAACCGTCCCACTGAACATGGGCGCAAAAACCTCAGCCGACAGCGCAGCAATCGTAGCGATGGCAAGTTTTAGTTTTTGGTTCGACATTTTGTTTTGTTTCGTTTATGACAGCCCGGATTTTTTTTGGGCTGCCCAAGTATTTTGTGTGTTTTGAAATTACTTAAGCTTACAGTACCTGATACGCTACACCGCTGTCAAACCCAAAGTTTTCCACACGCCAGATGAACCTAAAACGCCCCGCTGGCCACCATGGTGATAGTCTCGGTGTAATCAGCTGAGGCTGGCGTCAGCGGTTTGGTTTTGGCTTTCAGCAACAGCGAGCCCCGGCCGGCCGTTACCGCCGCCGGCGTAGTGAAGATTTCGCGGATAACCGTATCCACCACGCCCACGTTGGCACCGCTGCCGTCATACGGTGATACCAGCGCCAGCGGCCCGCCGCTCGTTTGCGTGGCGCTGGCGCCCTGGGCCCCAAAACCTTCCGTCAGCGCCGACAAATCACCGGTCACCGAGCCAATCGTGTACGTGCTAGACGCACTCGTCAGGCCGCTGTTATGGCCATTCAAGTAAACTGTGCCGCCATTTTCACCGTTGGTGTCCAGCGTCACCCAAATCTTAACCGGCGAATCAGTCACCGTGCTCACCGGCAGGCCTCCAAAATTCACAATGTATGGCGGATTCGTACTGGTATCCGTCGCTGAGACGTCAATGTCAAACGTCAGCGTCGGATCGACCGTCGCCGCGGTGGCCACGGGCCCGTAGCCGCTCTCCGTGAACACCCCGCGGTAGGCCTTAGCCTTCACCGAGTACACCGTACTGCGGTGCAGGCCCCGGATCAACTGGCCCGAGCCGCTGCCCCAGCCAGCGTAGGTTTGGTAATCTGCGAACGTCAGGGTACTGCCAACGGTAAAATCGCTCTTAACATACTGAGTGGTGGTAAACCCGTCAGACGAAATCGCAATGGCAAACTTAGCGTCAGACGGATTGTTTTGCGGATCCAACTGCACCAATAGCTTGTTGTACCAGTTAGCTGAGTTGGTCAAGGTTACAATTGGCACGTTAGCCTGTTTCTCATAGTTTTCCCCAGCCCCAGCCGCATAATGCGCCGACGTGCCCTTGCCCTGGAGCTCGCCCGCCGAGCCGTTGATCCGGTAATTCGTTGAGCCCGAATCGGCCGTGCCGCCCGACCCAAACCCGTACGAATTCAACTGGTAGGTACTACTCGCTGGCAAAGCCGCCAGCAGCAACCAAAATCCGACCGCGATTGTCCGCCACGTTTGCATCATTGCCTCCAGTGTATCGTGGGCAGAATGGTTTGTAGATAGCTCTCCAAATCATCCTTGCCTGGGTTATCCGTGGTCAGCGATACCGCAATTTCCCGGCCCTTGTGCGCCCAAAACAACGTGCGCTCAGATTTATCTGGCTTCACAAAGATCGTGGCCGCCTCACCCATGAGCGTCGTCTTGACGGGTGTGTATTTATCGGAACTAATACTGCGAAACTTAAAGCTTGAATCGTCATCAAGCAGATTTGAAGGCAGGGCGCTCACCTCAATCGCAATTTGCCGGCCATAACTGGTGCGGCTCGAGAGCACGTAGGCCTCGAGCGCGTGCACGCTGCCCTTTGACCGGCCCAGCTGGTCAAACACGCCGGGATATTTTAGCTCCACAAATTGCCCACCCAGCGTATTCACCGCCGGCACCGGCGCATTTGACGCCTGCAGCTGGGCGAGCTTGAGGGTTTGGGCTGAGCTCACCGGTCCATCCACAAACTTCAAACCCAAAATAATCAGGATGCCCAAAAGTACGCCCACCGTCATCATGGCCATGAGCCAGGCCACCCGGCCGCCCCACTTGGCGCCCCGCCGCTTAGGCCGGGCCTCGGCCGCGGGTTTGGCCTCGGCCGCCTCCGCCACCCCGGCCTCGGCCGCGGGCGGCGCCATCACCGCCGCGACCGACGCGTCGCCCTCAGCCGCTGACACCGTCTCACCATACAGCGCCGTAGCGTGCACGGGCGCCGGCGCCATCGACGGAGTCGCCCCTGGAGCTGACCAGCGCTCAATCATCAGGCCAACGCTTCCAGCTGCCGCTGCATAATTTTTTTCTCCCGGCGTCCACCGAGCCAGAACGATGCCACCATCAAGAGCACCACCACCCACAACGGCCACAGCAGCCACTGCGTAGTGATGCTGCTTGCCGCCGCCTTAGCCGGGTTCGTGTCCGCCTTGGCCGAATTTACAATGGTGGTCAGCTGCAAGTAAGCCGTGTGCCCCGCCGCGTCCGCCGCCCGAATAATCAAGGGGTACGACCCCAAATAGCCCGTACCGGATTTTTGGTAGGTGTGTTTGACCGTAAACGCTCCCGGCGCCACCCGCGTCTGCACATCGGTCGTGCCGTCGCCCCAATCCACGCTCACCGCGTACGGCGCCGAGCCACCCACCAGCTCAACCGGCCAAACAATCTCCTGACCCGGCTCGCTCCCGTGGTAATAACTTTCAGATTGTATGATCAGCTCCGATGAAAATCCCAACCCGCCCGGCGGCTGGTTCAACGTCACCGTCACCGTGGGAGAACTTGGCCCCACCTGATCGAGCGTGTTGTAGGGCAAAGCCGTCAGGTCATTTTTACCCACCACCAGGTCAACCGGGACAGAAAATTTCCCATCCGCCCCGCACAGCACACTGCCCACCAAAATGCCGTTGGAAAATATCTTCACTAAGCTTTTTGCCTGGCACGTCCCGCTAACCGTCACCGGGTTCGTCGCAAACGCTTGCCCGTTTGACGGCGAAAGAATGGTCGACGGTTTCGTGGGGCGCGGGCCTGGCACCACCGCCTTTACGGTATACGATCCGCTACAGCTCGGCGTACTCGGCACCCCGCAGTCGCTATCGGCTTTAGACGACCAGCTGACGCTAGCCAGTAAAATCCCCACTGCCAAGACCAAAAACGTCAGCAGTGCATACGACGTCTGGCGATGACTCACCAGCCGCCACGACAGCGAATGATGGCTATACCTCGGAAACACAAGCATTAATCCCATCTTAACATAAACGGGTTCCGCCCGTCGCGGAACCCGTCAGCCACACGTTAGACATACAGCCCGCACAAAACAAAACCTGCCTATTCGCGCCGTTGGTTACTGAGCAGACGCTGGCTCAGGCGAGGCCACCGGCGCAGCATTCAGGCCCGTCATTGAACCCAGCGCCTCTAGGATAATTGGCGTCTCACGGTTAATAATCGTCATGCCAGCGTTCTGGTCGGCACAGTCATTCTGAGGAAACTGATAAACAAAATCGTACTGGCCGACCGTCGCCACCACATTGGCGCCCAGCGTCACCTTACCCGATGGCACATAGGTGCCGGCCGGATACCGCGTGATAGTGCCCAGGGCGTTATTGCCAGCCTGGCACGCCGCGCCCAACTTTGCCAAATCGGCCGCCGAGAGGCCCACCACATCAGCCGACTGCATCGCGTAGCTCACCAACGGCAGCTCGGCCGCCAACGGCAATGCCGCCTGCACACCCCAGCCGTTAATGGCCAGCAACTGGCTGCCGTTGTGCAGGTCCGTGGCCGGCGTGCCGTGCGACACTTGCTCCTCCGCCACCACTTTGTGCACGTGGTCCCAAACGTAACCAGTGACGGTCCCCAGCAGCGCTACGGCCACCGCGACACCAAAAACCGGCACTAAACCGCGTACTCCGCCGAGCACTTTCGTAATCACCCGCACCTCCTGATGCAACTTTTTACACCACCGTGTTACATCAAGCTTATGCTTTGCCGGGGGGTTCGTCAATGTATAGTCCGCGCAAAACCAAACCCACCATTGCTCTTCGCTAGTTGTGCCGCCCAACCGTAAGCGCTATGATAAACCCAAGTATCAAGTGAGCGCGAGATAATCCGACATGGCTGACGAGCCAAAAACTCCTCCGGCGGGCGAATCCAACCCGACCAATATTTCCCCAGCGCCCGCCGATGTCGCCGACAAGCCGGCCGAGGATGCTGCGGCCGAACAGCCGCTGGCCGCGTCCAAGCACGTTATGCCCGCGGATCCGCTACCCGACGGTACCGTCCCCACCATTATCCAAGAGGGCGAGAGCCACCGCGCAGTGCCCAAATCCAAGGCCTCACTGACGCGCGTTTACCGCAAAGCCGACATCCTGACCACCGTTCTCACCGCCGGCGGAGTGATCTTGGCCATCCTCATCATCTCGGGGATTTACCTGTATTTTGCCAACCGCAACAAGCCCAAGCTCGCCACGCCCAAAGTCACCGCACTCGACCAAGCCGACCTCAATAAACTGGGCGCGTTCTTCCAGGGCAACGCCAGCGGCAGCGACACGGAAGTTCTCACCATCAACTCCTCCACGCTGTTCAAAAACCGCGTCGCGACTAACTCAGACCTCAAAGTGGTAGGCGGCGCGGAAATCACCGGCTCCACCATCCTGAGCGACCTCAGCGTCACCAAAACCGCCAACCTCGGCATCGTCAACATCAACGGCCAGCTGGTCGCCAGTGGTCCGGCCAACATCAAAGGCAACGCCCTGTTTGGCGCCGGCGCTAGCGTCAACGGCAACTTGGCCGTCACCGGCACCGGCTCATTCGGCGGCACGCTCTCGGCCGGTACGCTCAACGTCACAAACCTCACCGTTACCGGCACGCTCAACCTGGCCGGCCATATCTCGCTCGCCGGGCAAAACCCCAGCGCCTCCCCCGGCTCTGAGGCCGGTGCCGGCGCCACCGCCACCGCCGACGGCAACGACGCCGCCGGCACCGTCACTGTTAATACCGGCACCGTCGCCGCGCAGCTCCCACCGGTTGGCGGCCTGCTCGTAAAAGTCACCTTCCGCACCCCCTACCCACGCGCGCCCAAGGTTGTCATCAGCGCCGACAGCCAAGCCTCCGCCGCTCTGCAGTATTACGTCCTCAAAACCGCCAACGATTTTACCATCGGCGTGTATTCCTCAAGCCCCTATCCCCTACCCAGCTCAAACACCAGCTACTCGTTTGATTACTGGGTAGTGCAGTAGCTAGTCAACAATCAAAAACCGCCCCAAAGGGCGGCTTTAAATGTACAAAATACGCAGTTCGTCTAGGCGATCTTGGTAATCTTCACCTGGGTGTAATGCTGGCGATGGCCAGTCAGACGCTTGACGCGCTTTTTCGGCTTAAACTTCAGAACCTTGAGCTTGTCGCCCTTCACCTCGCCGAGCACCTCAGCGTGCACCTTGACGCCGTCCACCAGCGGGGTGCCCACGGTGGTCTTGTCGCCGTCAATCACGAGCAGCGCGTCAAACTCGTACTTCTTACCGTCGCCGAGGATCTCAAGTTCTAGAACTTGGTCCGGCTCCACGATGTATTGCTTCCCACCGGAAGCGATCACTGCTTGCATAGTATAAAGCCCCTTTCGTGCCCGTTTTCTCTGCGGGCGTGCTTTCGTTTAATTGCTGCGTAACTTGCGAATAATAACAGATATTGCCAATTTGGTAAAGACCTTGGGTGGGCCGGGGGCAAACGCATCGTCTCGTCCCCGGCCCATCCGTGTGGCGCCGTCAGGCGCCGCGGTGGCGCCGTGATCTCCAAATCCGGGTCCAGCGGGCTTGCGCCCACACGCCAAGCGCTGTGCCCGCCATCACCAACGCGGCGGTTGCCACAGCCTGCCCCACCAGCGTCGACGACACCGGCGGGGCCAGATGGGCCCGGTCCCGATCTACCATCACCATGCTACTCTCCTCAGTTCGTGACCGATGTCGATCCGCAGCTCTCACAGATATAACACGACCCGGCGGGCCGCATCTTCGTGCCGCAGGTGGAGCACATGGGGGCATCAGCCCCCGCCGCCGGCTGGCCGGCCGGCGAAGGCTCCGGGGTGTTGGCCACCTGAGACTCCATACGCCGCCTCGTGATCGCCACCAACACGTCAAACAGGAAGCCTGTGAGGTCCATTGCACTTCGTCATATTTCCGCCCTTCGGGGTCGAATAACATACGGCGACCGCCAAACTATGCCAGATTAGCCCTCAAATTGCAACTTCTTGCGCCGCACCGCCACGCTCTCTAGCAGGCCCAGGGCCACCATCCCCACCATCAAACTCGTCCCGCCATAGCTCACAAACGGCAACGGGATACCCGTGACCGGCGCCACGCCCATATTCATGCCGGTGTTAATCACCACATGGAACAAAATCATGGCTACCGTGCCCACCGCTAAAAACATCCCAAACCGGTCCTGAGCGCCATAGGCAATTCGCAGTCCCCGCCAAAACAACAGGCCGAACAACAACAGCAGCAGCGTGCCGCCAATAAAGCCCATTTTCTCGTTGAGGACGGCAAAGATAAAATCGGTGTGCTGAGCCAGACTCGGCAAGAAATTGAGCTGACTCTGCGACCCAGCCGCCAGCCCCCGGCCAAACACCTGTCCGCTGCCCACCGTAATCTGCGACTGCACCGCGTTGTACCCAGTGTGCAGCGGATCGGCCGTCGGGTTGAAGAAGTTTTCTAGCCGCGCCCGCTGAAACGGTTTGAGCAGGGCCAGCACCACCGGCATGAGCGCCAGCCCGCCCGCCGCCAACACCGCCAAATGCAGCTTGCGCACCGGCGACACCAGCACCATGGCCAGCCAAATCGCTAGTAGCACCATGGCCGTGCCCAAATCTGGCTGGCGCGATACCAGCACCGCCGGCACTGCCACATACACGAGCGACAACGCCAAATACCTCGGTCGCTCCATGCGGTCATAGTTATCGGCAAAGAATTTAGCCAGCACCACAATGAGTACCAGCTTGGCAAACTCCGACGGCTGAAAATTGAAAAAACCCAGGTCAATCCAGCGCTGCGCCCCCAGCACCGACCGCGCGAACACCAGCACGAACACGAGCGTTGCCAGCATCAGCCCATACAGCCAGGGCGCCAACCGTGCCCACGACCGGTAATCCACGCGCACCGCCCCAATAAAACCCAGCAGCCCAACCAGCGCGAACTCGGCCTGGTGAATCACGTCACTAAACCCCGTCGAGCGGGTCGCCTTAAAGGTGGTCGACCAAATCACCAGCAGCCCAATCGCCACCAATAGCAGCATTACCACCGCCAAGATCCAATCAAAATTGCGATAGAAGCGGGCCCTTAGCACTCCCCTATCTTACACGGTAGCCTTAACGCTTGGCCACTTCCACGTACAATTCCGCCCCGGCCACCCTCACCGGCACACCGTCCGCCGTGCCCTTAGTGCGCAACTCTTCGGCCAGCGTCTCGGCCTTGATGGTTTCCGCGTGCGCCGCCAGGGCCTCCGCCAACTCTGACGAATCCGTCACCAGCGTCAAAGTAATCCGATCGTCCAGCTGCAACCCAGCCTCCTTGCGCGCATTCTGCACATGGCGCACCACATCGCGCATCATGCCCTCGGCTTTGAGTTCGGGCGTTAACGCTGTATCCAATTTGACTACTTCGGTTACGGTCAAATCCGCTTGCAAATCCATACGAAAATCAAAATTTAATTGTTTGACGTTTACTTCTTCCATAAAAATCGACCGCATCCATTCAGGGAATCCAATCTTAGGCTTAACTGCCAATGCAATGCGAGCAGAGCCCAGTGGTTGACGGACCTTAACCTTCGCGGCTGCGCGTTGCGACAAGGCCTCAGTGATAACTTCTCGCAACCATGACATCTTTTTAAGAAGTTTTTCATCCACTTCGCCCGCCACCGGCCAATCGCTCAAATGCACGCTGGCCGGCACGTTCATGCCATCGGTCAGTTCGCGCCACAGTTTATCGGGCACAAACGGTGACCACGGCGCCAAGAGCTGCGCCGTCCGCACCAACACGTAATGCAGCGTAGCGTAGGCGGCCGCCTTATCGCCGTCGTCCTCGCTCTTCCAGAACCGCCGCCGCGAGCGCCGCACGTACCAGTTGCTCATATCATCCACCAGGTCGCGCAACGGCCGCACCGCCCGAGCCAGCTGGTAGGCGTCGGTTTGCTCGGTCACTTCGGCGATAGTTTGGTTGAGCCGCGCCAGCATCCATTGGTCAAGCAAATTATCGGATTTTGGTTCCACTAAGTCTTTACCTGGCTGCCAACCGTCAATCTCGGCATAGGTCGACATAAACGAGTACACGTTCCACAGCGTCATAAACACATTGCGCTTAGTTTCATTGACGGCGTCGTAGCTAAAGCGTACATCCTCGCCCGCCACCACCGGTGAGCTCATCAGGAAGAAGCGCAGCGAATCGACGCCCGTGCCGTCAAAAATCTCCGATGGCTCAGGATAGTTCCGCAAGCGCTTGCTCAGTTTCTTGCCATCGGCCGCCAGCACCATGCCATTTACGACCACGTTCTTAAACGCCGGCTTGCCAAACAGCGCCGCACCCAACACGTGCAGCGTGTAGAACCAGCCGCGAGTTTGATCGAGACCCTCGGCAATAAACTCGGCCGGAAACGCCTGCTCAAACCCCGCCTTATCCGCAAACGGATAGTGGTCCTGCGCATACGGCATCGCGCCCGACTCAAACCAACAATCAAACACCTCTTCAGTCCGGCGGTAGGTTTTGCCGTCGCGCTCGATCGTTACCGCGTCAATCCCCGGCCGATGCAAGTCAAACTCGCCGTCCTTGCCAGACAGTTTCTTCAGCTCGTCAATCGAGCCCACCACAATAATGTCCGACTCATCCTTCTCATTCACCCAAATCGGCAGCGGCGCACCCCAAAAGCGGTTGCGGCTAAAGTTCCAATCGCGGGCCTCGGCCAGCCAATTACCAAACCGGCCCTGCTTAATATGACCTGGCACCCAGCTGATCTGCTCATTATTGGCCACCAACTGGTCGCGCAATTTCGTAACCGCAATAAACCAGCTCGGCATGGCAAAGTACAGCAGCGGCGTCTCGCAGCGCCAGCAAAACGGATAGGTGTGCTCAAAGGTTTCGGCGGCAAAAATGCGGCCCTTGCGCGTCAGGTCAGCGATGATGTGCGGGTCGGCGTCCTTAAAAAACGTGTCAGCGATTTCTTCTAATCCGGCTTCATCTTTAAAACCACCAACCATCTTGCCAAATCCGTTGACGCTTTCGATTAGGGGCAAGCCAACCTTCAAGCCAAGTTCCAAGTCAGTTTCCCCATATCGGGGTGCGACATGTAAAACACCAGTTCCATCATCAAGACTGACTGACTTATCCGCGTATACGCGCCAGACCGCCTCAGACTGCGACTTTGGCCCATTTGCCGTAACGTTATCCATAAATTTAGTCGTACGATGTACAAATTCCGGATAGAGACCCTCATACTGCGCGCCTACAAGCTCGCTTCCCCTTACCGTCTTCACCACCTTATATTCTGCTTTGCGAAGCGTTAATTCGCCCAGCCGCGACTTCGCCAAAATCAGCCGCTCGCCCTTGGTCCACGAATCGCCGTTATCCAGCAGCTCCACCTCGGCGTACTCTGCCGACTCGTCCACCGCCAGCGCCGCGTTGGCCGGCAGGGTCCACGGCGTGGTCGTCCAGGCCAGCAGGCTGACGCCCTCGCGGCCCACTACCGGAAACTTCACGTACACGCTCGGGTCCGGCACGTTGTCTTTGTAATTCTGGTTCACTTCAAAATTCGACAGCGGCGTGGCACACCGCGGGCAGTACGGGTTCGACCGGAAGCCGCGGTACAACAAGCCCTTCTCGTGCAGCTGGCTCAAAATCCACCAGACACTCTCAATGTAGGTATCATCCAACGTGGCGTAGGCATTTTTCTGATCCGCCCAGCGGCCCATCCGGTGGTACAGCTCCTCAAACACGTCGCGATAACGGAACACACTGTCCCGCGCCAGTTTATTAAATTTTTCTATGCCAAACTCAAGAATTTCCTTCTTGCCCGAAATCTTGAGCTCTTTTTCAAGTTCGTATTCCACTGGCAGGCCGTGCGTATCCCAACCCAACCGCCGCGGCACGTAATAACCGCGCATCGTCTTGTAGCGCGTAATGGAATCCTTGATAGTGGCCGCCAAAATATGGCCATAGTGCGGCCGCCCGTTCGCAAAAGGCGGGCCGTCATAAAAACTAAACCGCTGGCCGCCTTTGCGGGCATCAACGCTCGCTGCAAAGGTTTTTTCGGCGTCCCACTTGGCCAATATCTCGGCTTCAAACGCGGGAAAATCGGGGGCTTGGGCTTTCTTCACGGGGGTCTCCTACTAAAAATCCATCCGGACTTGTGCAGGGACCCGCGTAACCCGCGGGCGGTACCACCCTGCTTTCCAGATGGACACTTCATTTACCGCCGATATCGTTCGGGGCAGACGTCAGATTCTACTGGGCCACTGGCCGTTCTTTCTGCTGCTTCGCGGTTGATGGCCGCTCACGGCCCGCACCGGGCCAGCGCATTACCAGATTGTTAACTTATTATATCACAATTTATACCAGATGGTAGGGCACCTCCGGACCCCAGGTCATGGACCGCCAGGGTCCGGAGAGTTAGATGAGCACGACTCAAGTCATCGGCGCGGTCCAGCCTAGTGCATCGGCCACCTGCTGAACCGCCCAATCCGCATTACGCGCTAGGTTTTGAATGGCCCGACGACCCTCCTTGATAGCCTCGGTAACTTTAGGTATATTCCAAACAACACCTTCGCTCTCAAGCCACTGACAGACATCCGACACCGTCTGATATTTCGTCCGCCGAACCACCAGGAACATCCAGAGCCGAAGCACGTGCAGGAGCTGCGAATTCGCGGCTTTCGGCTCCGGCCATTTTTTGGTACCTTGACACCCGCGAACTGGTAAAACTTCATGAGCTCAGCCAAAATGGCAGCCGGATTAGTCGTAAACGTTGGCTTGGCCTCTCTGGCTTCTGGCATGAGATTGCGGACAATTGCTAAGAGTTCTCCGACGAGCCGTGTCCACGGCTGCTGGGAGCTTTCTAGCTCGCCAGTAACCTTTCCGCGACGCGCTGTCACGCGCGCTGCCGACCAGTCAGCCCCCCACGCCGATTCAACTCCGCTGCCAGCCGCCCTGGGCTCATGCCACAGCACTGCAACATTACATGGATGGCAACCGACTGGAGCATGTGTGCGATACTGCCTCTACGGGCCGGCTGGGCCCACAGTCCTGAGACTGTCAAGCATATGCCACCACTCCTCATCTGCTCAACCATCCAGGCCGACACGCCACTAAACACGTCGTTAAATACATCGTCACTTACAGGAGTCTCAGTATTAGGCTTTGTCACGATGTCGCTCCTAGCCGTCTCGAGTCGTGCTTCGGGATATCCGACTTGATGTTTATACCTAGCCTGAAGCCGTTTTGCAAGCTACATCTGCGACGAAAACAGACTAACAATCACCAATTGAATCACCTGCAGTAAAATAAACGCCACCAATGGCGATAAATCCAAGCCCATGTTGCGCGGCAACAACTCACGGATGGGCGCCAAAAGCGGTTCAGTCGCGCTAACCACCCAGGCGTACAGCCGGTTGGTCGGCGACGCCACCCAGCTCATTACCACGCGCAGCAACAAGAGCACATAAAACACCCGCACAAAAATAATCACAAATTCAAGAAAAACCGCCGAGATCATGTGTGCGCGTAATACACCACGTCAGCCAACTGCGGCAGGCCGTCTTGACCTTGCCAAACCTGCACTGGCGACCCGTCATCCCGCACCATCACAATTGCTGGCCGGCCCAGCACATCATAGTGCTGCGCCAGTTCAATGCCGCGCGGGCTATCAGCGTCTAGCAGCTCAACGCTTACCTGCTCTTGCTTCAGCGCTTCCGCCGTCTCGTTCGCCCAACGCCCAGCCGGCGTCCCCAGGTTATACAAAAGGTAAGTCGTCATTACAGTCAGTATAACAAAAACCGGGTCACTAGCACCCTCCTCTAGTCACCCGGTTCAGTTTTTCTATAGTAGCTCAAGGGTTGGCCGCCGCCAATCTTGACTTTTAATCGACATTGCGCCGCATAAATGCTGGCACGTCTAAATCGTCCTCGTCCACCGGCAAGCCGAAATTAGCATTCGACCGTGGTTCTGCCGCTGGCTTCGGCTGTACCGGTTCCACCGGCTCTTCATAATGCGGTTCGATAACTTCGGGGTGGTAGTTCGCCATGAAGGCCGGCTCAGCTTCAACATTGTTGTCTGGCTCAATTGACGCCAGCGGCGCAAACCGCCGCGGCGGCACCGGCTCAGCCGGCGGCACATTAAGCCGCACCGTTTCGGGCTCCGGCTGGGTTTGCGGCCGCTCATTAATAAACGGCTGGCGCGGCGCCGGCATAACCGGCGGGAAATACGGCTCGGGTTCTGGCTCGGGCTCCGGCTCAGGTTCTGGAGCCGGCGTCCGGTGCACCGGGCGCACCGGTTCATGCTCAGTAACTACGTGACGGATCTGCGGCCGCCGGCTCGAATCAAAACCCGTAGCCACCACGGTTATCTGCAAATCGTCGTCCATCGCGTCATCCAGCACCGCGCCAAAGATGATGTTGGCGTCAGGGTCAACCGCATCCGTAATGGTCTTCGCCGCTTCATCAATTTCGTGCATAGTCATGTTGCGGCCGCCGGTAATATTGAACAGCACGCCCCGGGCGCCCTCAATACTCGTCTCAAGCAGCGGCGAATCAATTGCCTGGCGGGCCGCCTCAATCGCCCGGTTATCGCCACCCGCCCGGCCAATACCCATCAGCGCCGAACCAGCGTTGCTCATAATAGCCTTCACGTCAGCAAAATCGAGGTTAATCAAACCGTGAATGGTAATTAAGCTGGAAATGCCCTGTACGCCTTGCTGCAGCACTTCGTCGACAATCCCAAAGGCATCCACCAGCGAGGTCTTGCGGTCAATCATTTGCAACAGCCGGTCGTTCGGAATGGTAATGAGCGTGTCAACGCTATCGCGCAATTCCACGATACCCGCCTCGGCGCTGCGCCGCCGCCGCTCACCTTCAAAAGTGAAGGGCTTGGTCACAATCGCCACCACGAGCGCGCCGGCTTCCCGAGCCGCCGCCGCCACCAACGGCGCCGCGCCCGTGCCGGTACCACCGCCCTCGCCCAGCGTAATAAAGACCATGTCGGCGCCTTTGACGGCTTCGTAAAGCTCCTTCTCACTCTCCTCAGCGGCCTTGCGGCCCACCTCCGGGTCGGCTCCCGCGCCCAGGCCACGCGTCGTCTCACGGCCAATGTGAATCTTGCTCTTGGCCTTTGAGTGGAGCAACGCTTGGGCGTCAGTATTGACCGTCACAAACTCCACGCCCTGCATTTTGGCCTCAATCATCCGGTTGAGAGCCGAACCACCACCGCCACCTACGCCGATCACTTTAATCCTGGCTGAGGTATCAACCTCTGGTAGAATTTCTGCCATTCTGGTCGCTCCTTACCGCTCGACTATACAACGGCCTGCTGGCAGCATGCAAATTAATTATTCAGCTTCATAAAGCATTTTTATCGAACAATGCATGTGCGCAATACTGCAAGTATTAACCTTTACACAGGCATACATACGCAGAATAAATTTTGAGCACCACATATGAACAAAAAAGCCGCGGACACATTTTTTCCACAGCTTTTGAGCTCAAATTTTCCTGGCATTGCTTAAGGCAGCAAATTCCGTAGCGTACGCTTGATTTTATCAACCGTTTGGCCCAGGCCCGCCCCGGCCGCGGGCTCATCACGGGCAAACGTCATGTTCTCAAGCATCAGTCCAATCGGCGCCGCGAAAGCCGGATCGTTAATTCGATCGACAATCCCCGAGAAACCTTCCGGCTTGCCGATCACGGCTGGCAGTTCCAACAACTCCTTGGCCAAGTCATCGATGCCCGGCATTTTAGCGCCACCACCCGTTAGAACAACGCCACCTGGCAGCATTAGGTCTTTGCCCACCTTGCGCAACTCAGCCCGCACCAGTTGAAAAATCTCGTCCAACCGTGCTCCAGCAATATTTTGCAGGTGCTTACGCGCAACCAGCATATCCTCGCCGCCCAGCTCGTCAATATGTATCTTTTCGGCCAAGCTGGCCTTAGGCGTATGCGCCCGGACGTACTTAAGCTTGATCTTCTCGGCGGTGTCGATGTTTGTTTTCAACCCAATCGCCAAATCATTCGTAATGTGGCCGGCACCCACCGGAATGACGCTCGAATACAAAATATCGCCCTCTTCGTAGACCGCCACGCCAGTTGTGCCCGCGCCAATGTCAATCAAGGCCACCCCCAACTCTTTTTGACGCTTTGTGAGTACAGCGCGGGCAGCCGCCAGCGGCACCAACACCTGGCCCTGGATGGCAATGCCCGCCTGGTGGATACTGCGGTCGAGGTTTTTAATCGCCGGCACCGAGCCAGTTATAATATGCGATTCCACTTCGAGGCGGACCCCGTGCATCCCCACCGGATCTTTCACGTTTTGCTGGCTGTCCACCGCATACGACCGCGGGAATACCTGGATAATCTCACGGTTCGGCAGCATTTGAATGGCCGTAGCCGCTTCTTCCACCCGCATGACGTCCTCAATGGTGATTTCTTGGTCAGCCCGGCCCACCGCAATCACGCCCTTTGAATTCTGGCTGGCCACGTGCATACCGTCGATGGATATAGTCGCCCGATCAATCGCCACGCCCGAAATCCGCTCAGCTTCATCCACAGCCGCCGAAATCGAAGTCACCGTTTCTTCAACGTCGACCACCACGCCCTTGCGCATACCACTGGTTGGCGCCAAGCCCACCCCAATGACGCTCGGCAAAGCCGCGCCTTCTTCATGCAGACCCACGATGCAGCAAACCTTAGTGCTACCGACATCCAGACCAATGTAAACTTCTTCACGCTGTTGTTTTGCCGACACGACGAGTTCGATCCTTTTGGCGTTGCTTCCTGCTATCAATACTATATTGCTCGCGGCCGAACATCAACGGCCGCTGGTTTGAACAAAAAAATTATTCGGGATCATGCACCTATACGGTAAGGATTTCAGCGCCGTCTGGTAAAACCAGTACCGTGTGTTCAAAATGCGCGCTCAGGCTGCCGTCGGCGGTTTTAATGGTCCAGCCGTCATCGGCCACATAAATCCGATGGTCGCCTAATGTCGCCATCGGCTCAATGGCAATTGACATGCCCGCGCGCAATTTGGGCCCGGTGCCGGCGCGGCCAAAGTTCAAAATCGTCGGGTCTTCGTGTACCTGGTCGCCCACACCGTGGCCGCTCAACTCGCGGACAATGCCCAGCTTGTCCCGCCGTAGCCGCCGCTCCACCGCCGCCGAAATATCACCGACCCGCGCATCACCCCGCACCGCCGCGATACCCGCCGCCAGGGCCTCCTCGGTCGCCGCCAAGAGCCGCTTGACGGCTGGCGTCGGCGCATCGCCCACCACCACGGTAATGGCGCCATCGGTCATCATGCCCTCATAATTTACGCCAAAATCTAGGCCCACCACATCACCTTCGCGTAATTCGCGCCGGCCAGGAATGCCATGAACCACTTCATCATTCACCGACACGCACAACACCGCTGGATACGGTGGCATCCGACGATCCGGCTGATAACCCAGGAAGGTCGGCTTGGCGCCCTGCGCGGCCAGCTCGCGCGCTGCCAGCTCGTTGAGCTCACCAGTGGTTTGGCCCGGCGCCAATTGCGCTTTGAGCAGGCGCAGAGTAGCCGCCAAAATGGCACCGCTCTGACGCAGCCGGTCAATTTCGGCCGCGTTCTTCACCCGGTTCATCATCGCATGACATCCTCAATCCGGTCACGCACCTCTTCAAACGTACCGCTACCATCAACGACAGTAAGTAAGCCCATTGCGCGGTAATGTTCCACGACCGGCAGGGTGAACCGCTCGTACGCGGCCCACTTGCGTTTGATTGCTTCGGCCCCGTCGTCCTGACGGTCACGCAGCTTCAGCCGCTCCATAATGGTGTCACGTTTAACATCCAGCAAAATCACCCGCCGCAAGGTTCGGCCGTGCTTGAGTAATTCGTGGTCAATCCAATGGACATTGCTCTGAGTCCGCGGAAAACCGTCGAGCACAATCGGCTTTGATTGGGCAATGCCGTCAATGACTTCGCCAACCACCTCTTCCACCTGCTCCGCCGGCACTAAATTACCGCTCGCCATGAGCGGTGCGGTCTTGGGGTGCTCGCGCAATAGGTGTCCACTTGAAAGATGTACGCCATGCAAATCCCGCGCAATAAGCTCACCCTGCGACGACTTACCCGAGCCCGTCGGCCCCATCAAAATAATTAGGTCCCCCATAGTGTCCTCCATATATGTGGCACAAAGATCACTAAACCGATGAATAATGCCGCCACCGCCGCCACCAGCACTGCGCCCGCCGACATGTCTTTGATAATCTTAATGCGCGGATTTTCCTCAAGGTCAATGAGGTCCAAAGTTCGCTCAATCGCCGTATTAAACATCTCCGAAAGAAACACGATGATCACCGCGAAGAACACGGCCGCCAGCTCGTCATCCGAAAGATGCAGCAGCACACCCAACAGCGCCGCCGCCACCGCAAACCACAGGTGCACCCGGGCGTTGCGTTCGTGCTTAATGACATGCAAAACACCATGAATGGCATGTAACATACCGTCAAGAAAACTGCCCTGCGCCCGGGGGTGTACCCGAACGGCATGGTCATCAACCGGCGCTACTTTACTCATGCTGCGCCACCCGCTAGCCGCTCGCGCACCAGCTTAGAAACTGTACCACCATCAGCCCGCGTCCCCACCTGCTGCATCACCTGGCCAATCACGACGCCCATTTGCTTCATATCGGTCGCGCCAACCTGAGCCACCACGGCGTCAATCAACTGGCGCAACTCGGTCTCGTCCATGGCTTGCGGTAGATATTCGGCGATGATCTTTTGCTCGGCCGCCTCGGCCTCGGCGAGCTCAGAGCGCCCGGCCGCCGTATAGGCCTCAATGGAATCTTTGCGCTGCTTCACCTCGCGGGCCAGCACTTTCAGCACTTCATCGTCACCGAGCGGGTGGCCCACCTTAATTTCTTCATTCTTAATGGCGCCCCGCACCAGACGCAATACTCCGGTACGATCAGCCGTGCCAGCCTTCATGCTGGACTTCATATCTTCGGTTAAACGTTCTTGAAGAGTCATACCGGTATTGTACCTGTTTAGCAGTTTGGACGCACACTTCAGGGAGATTACGATGCCGTCGTATGCGATAGACAAGGAAGCTCCACGAAAAAAGGCCCGAAGGCCCTTTTACTTAGCGACCGAGGTAAGCTTTCGCCTTAGCGGCCTTGCGCGCTGATTTGCGGATAGCGATTTCGCGCTGAGCCCGTTTGGTCAGCGGCTTCTCGAAGTATTTGCCGCGCCGGGCAATACCTAACACACCAGATTGCTGCACTTTTTTGTTAAAGCGCCGAATCATGTTCTCCAACGACTCTTTGTCGTCTTTACGAGTTACTTGAAGCATAAAATCACCTCCTTTCTATCGAAAAATCAGCGACAGTTAGCCGTCACCCCGGAAATGATACCAGATTAAGGCTAACTAGTCCAGCGGCAAGCCGTCGTTACGGCCCAAGACATGCAGGTGCAGATGATACACTACCTGACCGCCCTTCTCACCCACATTCACCAGTAACCGCCATGATGCTTTGACATGAGAGTCATGCGCCACTTTGCGAGCGGTCATCAGCAGCTCCCCCGCCAGCATTGGGTCATCGAGCTCATCCAAGCTCTTTACGTGACGCTTTGGCACACCAACAGATGAGTCGGCGCTTCAGGATCAATACTTTTAAATACCGCCACCTGGTCATTTGACCACACCAGTTTAGCTGGGTCGCCATTGGCAATTGAGCAAAATATGCAATCTTCCATGGCTCTCATCATATCAGACCTCAGCGCCATATGTCGCTTAAGCTTGCCTTTTTCTCGATCTGAGCGCAAAATAGGCCCGGATTTATATCTGGAATTTACGCTATGCCAATTATCCGTTGGTGCCGCTACCATTGGGCCAATCTGACACTCCGCCAAACCTGTGGCTTGGCGATTGGTTTAATGATGTTGCTCAACGGCTGGCAGGTGGCGCGAGCCGCCACCACCCGACCGCCCGCCACCAGCTCGCACGCCAGCTATAGCCTCACCGTCGACGGCCGACTCACCACCCTCAGCTTCGACCACAGCCTCAGCACCGCGCCAGTCACGCCGTCCGACGCGGCCGCCACCACGTTGCGGGCCGCCGGCCTCAGTGCCGAGTTTACCCAGCTCTACCTCGACGCCGCCGCCGCGACCGGCACGCCCTGGCAACTGCTGGCGGCCGTGCACTACGCCGAGACCCGGCAAAGCGGAAGCACCAGCCGCCAATCCCCGGCCGGCGCGGTCGGCCCCATGCAATTTTTGCCGGCCACCTTCGCCGTCTACGGCCTCGACGCCGACCACAACGGCCGCCGCGACATCACCAACGTCACCGACGCCGTCTACTCGGCCGGACGCTACCTGGCGGCCAACGGCGCGGCCCGTGGCCAATACATTGCCGCCCTCTTGGTATACAACCACTCTGATAGCTACGCCAGCTCGGTCCTAGCAACAGCCCGCCGCCTCGGTCTGAACTAGCCTCGCCAAAACGCTTGTGGTTCGGCTAGTATTACCGCTATGCTTAAGCTATGTTGGCTTTATTTGCCTGCTTTTCTCCACCCGTCATGCTTGGCACAATTATCACCGAGTGGAGCCTGGCCGCCTTGGTCATCTTGCACTACCGCCTGACCCTCAGCCGGCGCCTCATCGTCTTTATGCTCATCTGCCTAGGCGGTTTTCAGCTCGCTGAGTACAGTGTGTGCGGACACTACGGCTACAGCCTGCTATGGTCCCGGCTCGGCTACATCCTCATCACTCTCTTGCCCGCCCTCGGCATCCATTTAGTAGCCAGCCTCAGCCAAGCCCGTACTCAACTCGTTTTTGTGCCCTACACACTAGCCGCCACCTTCGCCGGGTTATTTGCCGTGCTGCCCAACAACCTCAACCAGAGTGTCTGCACTGGTAACTACATCATCTTTCAGCTTAACCCGGTATTAGGACGACTCTGGGGTTGGTACTACCTGGCCGCCATCACCACCGGATTACTGCTGACGGCCAACGGCGCGGCGTCTGGCCGGGCCAAGAGCCGGCCGGCCTTATTTTGGCTGGCCATTGGCTATCTCAGCTTTATGCTGCCCTCACTCATCATTTACTGGGTAGCGCCGGCCACCGGCCTCGGCATGCCCTCAATTATGTGCGGCTTTGCGTTAGGGCTGGCCATAGTGCTGGGCTTCAAAATCGCCCCCGCCACCCCCGAGCGCTAGCGCGTTTCTTTGGCCATAAAGTCTTTAACGCTCGCAATCGTGTCCATAAATTGCGATGGAAAGATGATGGTGGAATTTTTCTCGGTTGCAATCTCAGTTAGCACTTGCAAGTTCCGCAGTTGCAGCGCAATGGGGTGCGACTGGATAATATCGGCTGCCTCACCCAGTTTGGCAGCACTTTCAAACTCACCCTGAGCCGCAATGATCTTGGCCCGCTTTTCGCGCTCGGCTTCGGCCTGCTTGGCCATGGCCCGCTGCATCGTGTCAGGCAATTGAATGTCCTTGAGTTCCACGCGCGACAGCTCCACGCCCCACTGTTCAATCGTCGTCTCCAAAATATTCTTGACCAGCTCGTTGATCTTATCGGTGTTAGCCAGCACCTCATCGAGCGGATGTTGGCCCACAATGTTGCGCACCGTGGTCTGTGAAATCTGGTTAATGGCCACCATCACGTTGTCAATCGCCACCAGCGACTTCACCGGCTCTACCACCCGGTAGTACGCCACCGCCGCCACATCAATGGACACGTTGTCCTTGGTAATGACTTTCTGCGACGGGATCGGCATGGTAATAATGCGCATGTTGACTTTGCGCATTACATCAATGAATGGAATGATCAACCGCAGCCCTGGCTCTTGCACCGTGCGCTGCACGCGGCCCAACCGAAACACCACGCCACGTTCGTACTGCTGCACGATGCGCAGTCCAGTGAGCAAAATTACGACCACAACTACAATCAGACCGATGAGCATGTTTCGCTCCTCCCGCTTTCTGGAGGAATTTTGCGCTTACCTCACAAGATTTGCAAGCTAAGCGACGCCAAACCGCTGGCGCAGCTCGGCCACAATTGACGCCAACGGAATGATTTCCTGGGCATGCGAGGCCATATCGCGCAAAATCACCGTTTCCTCACGGACCTCTTTTTGGCCAATAATCAGCGCGTATGGCACGCCCAACTTGTCGGCCCGGCCGAGCTGCACGCCAATGCCGTCCTTATCAACCGAGCCCACCGCGCTCACGCCGCCGTCGAGCAGCTGCTGCTGCAGCCGAAAAGCCGCTAACCGCGCCGGCTCGCCGAGGCTTGCCACGTAGACCTGCTTCTTTGGCGTTGGCGCTGGCACAACGCCAGCCGCTTCCATCTCCAAGATTACCCGTTCAATACCAGCGCCAAAACCGACGGCCGGCGTCGGCTGACCACCCAGCTGCTCCACCAGTAAGTCGTAGCGACCGCCCCCGCCCAGAGCAGCCTGTGAGCCCTCGCGTTCGCCATAAAACTCAAAGACCGTCCGGGTGTAATAATCGAGCCCACGTACCAGCAGCGGATTGAGGTCATACTGCATACCCAAGTCGTCCAGATACTCCAAGACACCCGAAAAGTGTGCCTGGCAATCGCCACACAAATAGTTCAGGGTTTGCGGTACATCACGCAGCACCTCCCGCGTATTGGCCTCCTTAGAGTCAAGCACTCGCAGTGGATTCTTGGCTAGACGCTCGCGATCTATATCGGCCAGATGCTTGTCATGCGCCGTCAGGTATTCCACCAAAGCCTTGCGATATTTTGGTCGGCAAGCCTGATCACCAACGGAATTGAGCTGCAGGCTGACATTAGGTAACCGCAGACGCTTAAACACTCGAGCCAACGCTATAATCAGCTGGGCATCGGTGCTGGGATGCGGGTCACCAATCACCTCGGCATCCATTTGCTTATGCTGCCGGTACCGACCCTCCTGCGGCCGATCGTAGCGAAAAACCTCTTCTAGGAGATAGAGCTTCACCGGCTGGGGCCACGAGCCCATACCGTTTTCAATATAAGACCGAATCACCCCAGCGGTACACTCCGGTCGCAGCGCCAACCGCTTACCGCCCCGGTCCTCAAAGCTATACAACTCCTTATCAACGACATCGGTTCCCTCGCCTACCGAGCGCACATACAAGCCCTCATCCTCCAAGACGGGCGTCTCAAGCCGGCCGTAACCGGCGTCTTCAAATGTTCGCCGGAACGTATCCATCACGTAATCAAAAATGGCGCGACGATCGGGCAACAGGTCATACATGCCCCGTACGGATTGGATCTGCTGTTTCGCCACGTTTTCTACTCCTTCATTTACACGGCCGCTTACTTGCACATCCGCGACTGTGCGCAAGCGTAGCATAGCGGAGACACTCAATCAATGAGGTCAAGCACCCGCCGCACCAGCGTCACCCCAGGGATATGACGGAGCCGGCGCATCACGTCCGCCAGCTCAAACAAATCGGATACTTCAATGCCCAGCTGAATCTGCACCGCTTCACCACCGTTGCCCCGCTGGCCCGAGCTAATGCCGGCTAGCCGCAGGCCTTGCCGTGCAATGGCGCCCGTAATATCCGACACAATCCCCACCCGGTTAACCGCGCCAATTTCCATCCGCACCACAATCCACTCGCCCTGTTCATCGGTGGTCTCCCACTTGCAGGCTATCAGCCGTTCTGGTTCGCCGGGCAGGTTGCGGCAGCCCATGACATGCACCGTCACCCCCTTGCCCCGCGTCACAAAGCCCACGATCGGCTGCGGATAAACTGGTTGGCAGCAGGGTGCCAGGGTGTAGCTCAAATGCTTGCCCATCACCAGCACCCGGCCAGTAGTATTGGTACGCTTAACCACTGGCACATTGGCCGGCCGGCCGGCATCCGGGAACAGGCGTTTAATGGCTTGATTTAGGCTTAGAGCCCCCTCCGCCAGTTGCACCAGCAAGTCATCCAAGGATCGCAGATGCAGGTTATCAAGCGCCTCGGCCACTGCCCGCTTTGGCAGATCTTCCAGGCGCTTCATGCCCCAGGCCACCAGCCCGGCTTCAAGCATCACGCGACCCTCCGCCACATTGGCGTCCCGGCTAGCCGCCCGGAACCACGCCCGAATGCGGTTCTTGGCATGAGTTGTCACTACAAAGTTGAGCCAGTCGCGATTGGGCGCCGGTTCACGCCGGGTCACAATTTCCACTACGTCACGATTTTCCAGGCGCGTATCCAGCCCGGCCATGCGGCCGTTCACCCGGGCGCCCATCGCCCTGAGCCCCACGTTTGAATGCACCGCGAACGCAAAATCCAGGGGCGTCGCGCCTTCGGGCAGCTCGTACAAATCTCCTTTCGGCGAGAAGACATAAATTTGATCCCTAAACAGCTCCAGCCGCGCCCCTTCCACGAACTCCTGGGTGCTGCCGGTCGAGCGTTGTAGGTCACTGAGTTGCTCCACCCAGTGCAAGTTATTTGGCACAGCGCCGGTCCCCTTGCCCTGCTGGTACTGTTTGGAATGTTTCTGCTGATCATAGTAAAAGTGCGCTGCCAAGCCATATTCAGCTTCTTCGTGCATTTGCGGCGTGCGAATTTGGATTTCCGTGATCCGTCCCTCCGGCCCAAATACCGTGGTATGCAGGCTCTGGTAGCCGTTGGGCTTGGGCACGGCAATGTAATCTTTGATGCGGTGGATCAGCGGCTTGTACAGCTGATGCACAATGCCCAACGCTTGATAACAGGCCGACACATCCGGCACAATCATCCGCACCGCCACCAGGTCATAAATTTTTGATAGATCCCCATCAACCTTCGCCAGCTTCTTATGGATACTGTAGTAATGCTTGCGCCGACCTTCGATCTGCACCACCGTCACTCCGGCCGCCCGCACATGCTTCACCAGGCCCCGCTTGATAATGGCCAGTTCTTTTTCCCCCTGCCGGGCCGAGAGCTGCACCTGTTGTGCCAAATTGGCATAGGCCTCGGGCATGGCATGCTGAAAGCCTAAGTCCTCCATCTCACCTTTGAGCACACCCATGCCCAAGCGGTCAGCCAGCGGCGCGAACACTTCTAGGCTTTCCAGCGCAATGAGCCGGCGCTTGTCGGCTGGCAAAAACTCCAGCGTCCGCAGGTTATGCAACCGGTCCGCCAGTTTCAGCAACAATACCCGGATATCTTTCGTGCTCGCCAGCAGCAGTTTGCGCAGGTTTTCACTGCTGGCCTGCCGCCGGTTGCTCTCGGGGTCCAGGCGCGGCGACGCCGATAACCGCAGTTTAGTCACCCCATCAACCAACTCCGCAACTTTTGAACCAAATTCTTGTTCAAGTTGCTGTAAAGTGACTGTTGTATCTTCCACCACATCGTGCAATAACGCCGCCATCACGGCCTCATGGTCCATGCCCCAACCAGCCACAATTTCCGCTACCGCCAATGGATGGATCACAAACGGCTCGCCACTCGCCCGCTGCTGATCTTGATGCGCCGCGACCGCAAACGCCTCGGCGCGCTCAACGGCCGCCCTTTGCTCAGCGGTGAACCGGTGCGTGGCGTATTGCATATGTAATTTATTCATAGAGAATGTCGCGAATAATAAATTGTAAACTAGTTTTACCTTGATACTCGTTCTTGTTCAAGCACCCGACGAACCGCGCCGGCACCGTGCCCAAACGCTCGGCGTGTTCGCCCCAGCCAAACGCCACCGCCGCTATACGCTCACCCTGGCCATCCCGCAAACCCAACCGCAAGTGCTTACCCTCGCTGCCCATCCGCGCCAACCGTTCAACCCGAACGCCAGATAGCACGATCAGCGGCTCGGGGTTGCCGTTACCAAACGGCTCGAGCTGTTCCAAAGCCGCCAAGGTCTCCCAGGTCAGCTCACCCACGCCCGGCAGCTCCAGCTCGGCCACCAGGCCGCCGCTGCCCACGGCCGGAGCTTGTGCCGCCCACTGCTCCGCCAAATGCTGCCGCAGCTCGGGCAACCGGTCGGTGGCCAGCGTAAAACCCGCCGCGAAGGCGTGCCCACCGTACCGCTCAAACAACTCAGGCTTGGCGCGCAGAGCCGCCACAATATCAAAGCCCGGCACACTGCGCGCCGAGCCCTTCGTGTGCTGGCCCAGCACCTGCGCCACCAGCACCGGCTTATGCAAGGTTTCAGCTACCTTGGAGGCGGCGATGCCCACAATGCCGTGCGACCATCCTTCATCCGCCAGCACCAATACCGGATCAGCCTCATACTGGACAGCCTGCAACAAGGCCGCTTTGACGATCCGCTGCTGCTCATCCCGGCGCTGCTGGTTCAAGTAGTCAAGCTCACGCGCAATTTCCGCACAGCGCCCAACGTCTGCCGACCGCACCAACTCCAGGCTCCGCTTGGCATGCTCTAACCGGCCAGCCGCGTTGAGCCGCGGCCCCAGCATAAAGCCCAAGTGGTGCGACCGCACCTCACCCAGCCGAAAACCCGCCACCTCCGCCAGCGCCCGCAACCCCACCCGGCGGGTCTTGGCCATGACCTTGAGCCCATAGTGCACCAGCGCCCGGTTCTCGCCCACCAGCTGTACTACGTCACAGACCGTGCCAAACGCCACCAGGTCCAGCAGCCACTTTTCCTGGCCAGCCGCCGGCCGCCCCGTGCGCTGTGCCAAGGCCTGCACCATCTTAAACGCCACACCCACCCCGGCCAAATCCTTAAACGGATAGGCGTCGTCCGGCCGCTTGGGGTTAATGACCGCCACAGCCTGAGGAATTTCCGCCGGCACAGCGTGATGGTCGGTGATAATCAAATCGAGGCCGTGCTCCCGCGCCCAGGCTGCCTCCGCCACGCTCGTGATGCCGCAGTCCACGCTCACCACCAGCGTCACACCCTCACCCTGCAGGTATGCCAGAGCCTGTTGGTTAATGCCATAACCTTCTTCAAACCGGTCCGGAATATACGCCAGCGGCTCTAAACCCTGCGCTTGGAGGGACTCCACCATCACCGTTGTAGCCGTGATGCCATCGATGTCATAATCGCCGTACACCGCCACCCGCTCGCCCCGCTCAGCCGCCAGCACCAGCCGCTCCACCGCCGGCCGCATATCGGTCAACCGCCACGGATCATGCAGATCACGGCCGTAATCAGGCCGCAAAAAGGCCTGCACCGCCGCTTCGTCGGTCAGGCCACGGCCAGCCAGCAACCGCCGGACCAACTCCGGCACCGCCACCAACTCTGTCGCCATGCCACTCATGCTACCTAGTATAGCAGCCGCCAGATGGCGTGGATGCCACGAAAATTATATGGCAGTATACTTGCGAGCGAGAAAGTAAAAGTTAGGATCGCTGCGGCGCACAAAGCCTATCGGTGGCTCCGGGGTACGGCAGGTCATGCGGGCACGGTACACCGGCCGCCGACTCGGTTGCAGCTTCAACCAGCGAATGAGGGTTTTCATATCGTCCGGCTCCCCCGCCGCGCTTGGCTCTTGAGTACCAAGCCCTGCAGCTCGCGGTAGAGCATAAACTTCGGGTTGGCCGCGTAAACCTTGGAGTTACCCTCTTCTTTGACCGTCACAAAACCGACATCCGCGAGCCGTTTTAGCTCTCTCTGCACATTGCCGGGATCCTCTTTGATCATCTTAGCGAGGCCCCGCACATGCATGCGGAAGTCGGGATACTTGGTATATATTACGATAATTTTGCGTCGGGTTTTCGACGTGATGAACAGCTCTAGCATCTATTTTTTGGTGTTTTATTTGGTGTTGTTAAATTCACCATACGCTAAGCGTTAGCTGAATGCAAGTCTTTTTTACAACGCCCGTACCAGATAAATTTATTGATTAAGCGCCCAGATTATTTCTTACGGCTGCTGGCCTGAGCCACTGCCATCCGGCGCAGGCGGTAATTGTGCCACGTCACCAACAGCGGCGAGGCGTTGAAAATTGATGAATACGTACCCGAGGCGATGCCCAACAGCAGCGCCAGCACAAACATCCGGATTGACTGGCCACCAAACAGGAACAACGCCAACAGCGTCAACAGCACTGTCATAGATGTGTTAATGGACCGGGCCATGGTTTCCAAAATGGAATTGTTCACAATGGCCTCAAACTCACCCCTCTGCCGGCGCAAGTTCTCGCGGATGCGGTCAAACACCACAATCGTATCGTGCACACTAAAACCAATGACCGTCAAAATAGCCGTCACAAACAACGCGTCCACCTCCACTCCAAAGAAGTGGCCCAGCAAGGAGAACACACCCAGCACAAACAGCGCATCATGCAGCAGAGCAATAATGGCCATGATGCCAAAGCTCCACGGCGACACCGGCGGCGGCGCATTACGGAAAGCAAAGGCCACATACAACACAATGGCCGCACTCACCAGCACCAGGCTAACCACCGCGCTCACCGCGATCGTGCCAGAGACTGTTGGGCCCACCGAATCAAATGACAATTCGGTAATGTTTTGCTTCTCTAACGCCGACTTAAACTTCTGATGATTAGCCTCATGCTGAGCCTGCGGCGCGGGATCGCGAAACCGGATTTGCGTCTGGTCTGAGCCGCTAGCCACCACCTGAATATCCTTAAAACCCAGGCCGCTCGCCGCTTCATTCACCTTGGCCACGGTCACATCGCCCCGCACCACGCTCAGCTGACCCGAGCTAAAATCAATCCCCAACCGCAGGCCAAACAGCGCCAGGGAAATCACACCCGGCACGATCATCACGAGCGAAATGGCGTACCAAATCTTGCGCTTGCCAATTAAATTCACTCCGCTGCTCCTTCCTCAGCCACCTGCTTCAAGCCATACCAGCGGACGTTCTGGCCCCACCTGGTGCGGATAATCCACCGCAGCAAGCTGCGCGTTACCACCACCGAAGTGAACAATGATACCAGCACGCCCAAGCCCAGCGTCACAGCAAACCCGCGGATAATGGGCGTGGCGCTGGAGGTTAAGAACAAGATAACGCAGGTCATGAGCGTACTCACGTTGGAATCGCGAATACTCGTCCAGGCCCGGTCAAAGGCCGCCTCCGTAGCCGCCCGAAAGCTCTTGCCCGCCCGCAATTCTTCCTTCATGCGCTCAAAGATGAGGATGTTGGCGTCCACCGCCATGCCAATACTGAGGATGAAACCGGCAATACCAGCCAGCGTTAATACAATGGTGTAGCCCGGCACAAACGCCGATAGTTTATAGATAGTAAGCGTGATAGCTGTGTAAATGGCCAAAGCCATCACCGCCAGCACGCCCGCCAAGCGGTAGTACACCAGCATGAAGATGGCCACCATACCCAAGCCAATTAGACCTGCCACCAGCGAATGCTGCACGCTTTCCTTGCCGAGCGTGGGGCCGACGGTGCGCTGCTCCACGAGCGTTACCGGCACCGGCAGCGCACCCGCCGTAATTTCGTCGGCAATTTTGCGCGCTTCAGCAATGTCCATGTTGCCCGAGAGAATGGCGTTACCATCGGTGATCGACTCAGTGCGGGCCGGGCCAAAGGTTGGCTGGCCGTCTAGCACCGCCAGCAACAGATTTCCGGTCTGGCTGAGTTTGGTCGTGAGTTCACCAAATTTTTTGGTGGGATCGCCCGTCTTCAACTTGAGGCGCACCACCGGCTGGGCCCGCTGCGGATCGTAATCAGCCGTCGCCGATTCAATATCTTTGCCGGCAATGCCGGTTGGGATTTGCTCACTGGTGCTCTGATTGACTTCCACAAATTCCAAATTGGCAGTTTTGCCAATGCGGTCGATGGCTTCATTGACGTCTTTGACGCCCGGCAGACTCACCGTCACGCGGTCATTACCCTGTTGCTGTACCGTGATCTCGCTCGTGCCGCCGAAGTTAGCTCGGCGCTGAATTACCGTAATTAATGATTCCAAGGCGGCCGTGCGTTGGGCCTGCGGCGTCTTAGAGAAATCCGCTTGGAACACCAGCTGGGCGCCGCCCTGCAAATCCAGACCTTGGCGCACCGCCAGCTTGGCATTCTTCAAGCCCGCTGCCTTCAGGATAATGTCCTCACGTGGATAGGCCAGTACGGCGCAAACCACTGCCAACAGGAAAATCAGACCAAGTTTGACTCGTAAGCTCATATCTGCACCCGATCATAGACGATGCGCTACTGGCTCGTCAATCTATTAGTAGACGTACGACGCAGGAGTACCGCAGGCAATGACGCAGCAATGCGCAAGGTACGAAACCTGCGCTATTGCCAGTTGGATACCACGTTGTTGATGCGCTCCATGACCGACGCCGGGTCAATCGAGCTCTCATCAGTGTAATAATGGCCCACGTTGAGGAAGTTATCCGGAATGTACAGGTAATGCATTTCGTCAACCAGACCGTGCAGACGTTCAATGGCCTCCGCCGGACCCACCGGAATCGCCGCGACCAGTTTCTCATGATGCACCCGCTGCAAAAAATGGAGGGCCGCGTCATAAGAAATGCCGTTCTTCACCCCATCGGTCGCGATGATAATGTTGCGGCCATCGAGCTGAGCCGGATCTGCCAAGCCATGCTCGCCCACCACGGTCGCCATTTGGTACATATGCTGCATCTTCTGCTCTTCGAGATACGTCCGCATATCCTCCATGTACTCTTCCATTTCGCCAGCACTCACCATCGAATTGTAGGTAAACATGCCGCTGTGATCGATCGTCCCGAGCACCAAACTTTGGTCACCCGGCGCCGTAATGCGAGCCGTCAGCAACAGCGACAACGTGCAGTGCAGACGCTTGGCGATCGCTTCGCCCACCACCACCCCGCCCGGAGAGAGCGCCATCACCGCGGTGTTCTCATAGCGGTATTGCATCAGTTCCTCAACCAGCTTCTCGCCTGCCTCGGCTCGGTCGTGGAAATACATTTAGGCGCTCGCTAGTAACATAAGCATATTGTACCGCAGATATTACCAGAACGTACGGCCACGCCAACGAGTCGTATATGATACCCCTATGGAAGAGGCTCAATATGTACTTGTCACCCCGCTCGGCTACGCCGGCAGCGTGGAGGAACTAACCTACCACACCTCTGCGCCGCTGGAGACTGGCCAGTTAGTGGAAGTGCCGCTCGGCCGGCGCCACATCATTGGCCTGGTTACCGGCACCACCAGCCGCCCCGGGTTCCCAACCAAAGCTGTCACCCGCTGCCTGCCCCAGCCTCCCCTGCCGGCCGAATTGCTCAGGCTGGCCCGTTGGCTCGCTGAATACTATGTGGCGCCGCTCACGACAGTGCTAGACACCATGCTGCCCGCCGGCCTCGGCAAGGCCCGCCGAGCCGCCAAACCCACCACCGCCAAGCCGGCCCACGGCCTGCCCCCGGCCGGGCTGACCGCCGAGCAAACCGCGGCCATCGCGGGTTTTCAGGCCTCGCCCCAGCGGACCGTCCTGCTCCAGGGCGTAACTGGTTCTGGCAAAACCCGGGTTTACCAGGAGCTCACCGCCGCCTGCCTGGCCGCCGGCCAATCGGTGCTGATGCTGGTGCCAGAAATCACCCTCACCCCGCAAATGGTGCACGGCTTTGAGCACTGTTTTGGCGACGTGGTGCTGGCCAGCCACAGCAAGCTCACCGAGGCCAAACGCCAGCAAATTTACGACGCCGCCCTGGCCGCCGCCACGGCCGGCCAGCCCCGGGTTATCATTGGGCCGCGGTCGTGCCTCTTCATGCCGTTGGCCCAGCTGGGGCTCATCATCATCGATGAGTGCCACGAGACGACCTACAAGCAAGAGCGGGCGCCGCGCTACCACACCATCCCCACCGCGGCCTGGATGGCCGCCGACCGTGGCGCCCGGTTGCTGCTGGGCTCCGCCACCCCGGGCCTTAACGAGTTGTACCTGGCACAACAAGGCCGTCTAGGGCATTTGCAGCTCACGAAACGCGCCAACAACAAACCGCTACCCAAAAGCAAAATAATTGATTTACGAAACAAAAATTTATTCAAAGCGAACAAACTGATTGCGCAGCCGCTCGTTGAGGCCGTGGCCGAGACCGTGGCGCAGGGCCGCCAGGTCCTCCTCTACCTGAACCGCCGGGGCAGTGCCTCAAGCCAAATCTGCAGCGATTGCGGCTACGTCTCAAGCTGCCCCCATTGCCACCTCCCCCTCACCTTCCACGCCGACCTGTTGCGACTCATCTGCCACCATTGCAATTTCCGCCAGGCGAGCCCGGCCGTCTGCCCCAACTGCAACCAAGCCGCCTTAAAGCTCCTGGGGGCCGGCACCAAGCGCGTTGAAGCCGAGATTGCCAACTTGTTCCCCGAGGCCCGCATCGCCCGCCTTGACCGCGACTCCGCCACCCTCAACCACATCCACGCCACGCTCAAGCAGCTCAAAGCCGGTGAGCTTGATATTCTCGTCGGCACACAGATGATCGCCAAGGGCCTCGACCTGCCGGCCATCGACGTCGTGGGCGTGATTGGCGCCGACACCATGCTCCACCTGCCCGACTACACCGCGGCCGAGCGCACCTTCCAGCTGCTTAGCCAAGTGAGCGGACGCGCCGGCCGCGGCGACCGCGCGGGCCAGGTTTACATTCAAACCTACTCGCCCGACCATCCGGCCATCCAGGCGGCGGCCCGCGGCCAGTTCGCGGAGTTTGCCGGCGCCGAGCTCGCCGAGCGCCAGGCCTTAACCTATCCACCTTACACCTACCTGCTCAAGCTTGAGGTAGCCACGGCCACCGCCGAAGCCGCCCGCGAAAAATCAGCCCAGCTCGCCGGCCAGTTGCGCCGTGTCCGCAGTCTGCAGGTGATGGGACCGGCCCCGGCCTTCCTAGAATATCAAGGCGGCAAACACCACTGGATTATCACCGTCAAATCGCCCCGCCGGCCCGCGCTGGCCGCCATCGCGCGGCAGCTGGCCACCGACGCCCATTGGACCGCCGACCTTGATCCGATCAATCTGTTATAATAACGCCCAATATGACTATGACAGCCAACGACATCATCACCCTGCCCGACCCCCGCCTGCACCAACGCTCCCAGCGCATTGGCCATGTTGACGCGGAAATCCAGCAACTCGCCGAAGACATGATTGCCGCCACCCTCAACTGGGAGGCCAGCCGCACCCACGAAATTGGCGCTGCCCTCGCCGCGGTCCAAGTTGCCAAGCTTTACCGCGTCGTCGTCATCCGCAACGACTTCGACAACAAAGAGGACAAGTCCTTCAGCGTCTTCATCAACCCCGAGATCGCCAAGTACGAAGGCGAACCCACCGAAGAGCTTGAGGGCTGCCTCAGTGTGAAAGACCTGTATGGCTCAGTCGCCCGCTACCCCAAGGTTAAAATTAAGGCCCTCAACCTCAGCGGCCAACCCATCCGCCTAACTGCCACCGGCTTCCTGGCCCGCGTCTTCCAGCACGAAATTGACCACACCAACGGCGTCGTCTTCGTCGACCACATCGCCGACCAGGGTAAGCTCTTCCGCCTCACCGAGGATGGCAAATTCGTGTCGGCACTGGGCGTCAACCCCGGCCCGGCCGACGAGATCCGCACCCCATGACCGAAACCACTTCCTCTGACCAACTCATCTTTTTTGGCACCGACGCCATCAGCCTGCCCAGCCTCGTGCGGCTCATTGCCGAGGATTACCCGCTCATCGGCGTGGTCACCAAACCCGACGCGCCCACCGGCCGCGGCCGCCACATCACCGCGCCGGCCGTCAAGCGCCTGGCCGAAGCCAATGGCATACCGGTATTTCAGCCGGCCAAAGTCGCGGAACTGCTGCCGCTGTTTGAGCGCCTGCGCCCCTCCGCCGGCGTCGTGGTGGCGTTCGGCAAGATTATCCCGCAATCTGTTATTGATTGTTTCCCCAAGGGCCTCGTGAACGTCCACCCCTCACTACTCCCCCGCTGGCGCGGCCCTTCGCCGATTGAGCATACCATTTTGGCCGGCGATGACGTCACCGGCGTCACGCTCATGCAAATTGAAGCCGGCGTCGATACCGGGCCCACCTACACCGACGTCCACCTCCAGCTCACCGGCCAGGAAACCCGCCTCACGCTCTTGGAGCAACTCGCCGAAATGGGCGCCGACCTGCTGGCTGCCGACCTGGGCGCCATCCTAGCCGGCACCATCGCACCCGTACCGCAAGATTCCACCGCTGCCACCACCTCCCGCCTACTGAGCAAGGCGGACGGCCAGCTCGACTGGCACAAGCCGGCCCAGCAGCTCGAGCGCGAGGTGCGCGCCTTCCTGGGCTGGCCCGGCAGCCGCACCACCCTGGCCGGCCGCGACGTCATTATCACCGCCGCCCATGTCCTAGAAACCTCCGGCACGCCCGGCCAAGCCTACGTCACGCCCAGCCAAGAGCTAGCCGTCTACGCCAGCCCAGGCAGCCTCGTTATTGACCGCCTCAAGCCCGCCGGCAAGGGCGAGATGTCCGGCACGGCTTTCCTGCGCGGCGTGAAGCTCTAACCACGACGCTGATCTTCGCGCGGCCAATTTTCTGCGCGGCCAATTCCCGTCGGGGCCTACGTTTGGCCATCTGAGCCATCGCCGTCGGGGCCTACGCTTCACCTTCGGGGCCGTCGCCCTCGGTGGCACCCTCAGGGCGGCCGCCACGCTGCTTGCCTTGCTCCCTTCTGCGCTTACGCGCCCCACTCCTAGCCGGCCCTTGCTGAGCACGACGCCGCTGATCACGCTCCAGCTTAATCCGAGCCGTTAAAGCCCGATCAACTCTATTGTAGGTTGCGATGAGAGACCGGACTGAACCGTCATTAATTTCGGTTGTTAATCGCTTTCCGCTCGCATAGCCGACACCGGCCCTAGTTAGCCTTAATCGCGCCGCCTCTAGTCGCCTCGTTATACGCTGCACATTACCACCGATCGCTAACTCGCCATTCAAGTCATTGAGGCTCGATTGTTCCTGGGCGATAAAACGAAGCAGCGTCGTTTCCCGCTCGGCCTGCGGCATGTCGGCCTGGGTCGCCAATGTCTCGACATCGGCCTCCAATTGCCGTTCTCGCTCACTTATTAGCGCGTCGAAAGCGTTATTGACCCGGCTCACTACCTCTATCAGCTGATTCGAGGCATTCGCTTGACCCGGCTCCGAGCGAGGTATTGCCAAACTGTCTCCAGGATCTGGATCAGCCAGTCCATTCGTGATCAGCCATCGAGCCGCCAACAAGACATGCTCATGCCGCTCCTCCTCTGGAACGCCCTTAGCCTCAGCCTCCTGCATAAGATCCCTCACGACCGTCTCCGCCCGCTCCACCCGACTATGGTAGTTTGCCACTTCTCTGGCCAGCGCCGATTCTTCTGGCCCGGCCGCCGGCTGAGATTCACCAGGCGCCGGCTGAGATTCACCAGGCGCCGGCTGTGGCGCCGCGCCGGGCTGCGCCGGGCCACCCGCTGGCGGACCCACCGGCGGCGCAACTGGACCACTCGGCGGCCCAGGCGGAGGTGTTGGTGGCCCAGGCGGTGGTGTTGGTGGCCCAGGCGGAGGTGTTGGCGGCCCAGGCGGAGGCTGTCGTTTATCAAAAGCTTTCTGACGCGCCAGCCAACCCTTGGTTTGCGGGGGCAAAGTCGGCGGAACACCGGTCCTAACTCCAGCCGCCACCGCCTGCGCCCTGGTCTCCATGTCTGCCAGAACCGCCGCCGACACCGG
>DATDME010000032.1:0-6555 GCA_036518915.1 Candidatus Saccharimonadia bacterium
GAGCTTGGAGGTAAAGGTGATTGTTAGACCGAGTTTATCGGCGAGCTTGCGCGTAATGTACAGGCCCAGGCCGGTGCCGCCGGTTTGGCGGGTCCGGTAGTCTTCGGAGCGGTAGAACTTGCCAAAAATTTTAGCTTTATCACTGGCGGAGATGCCAATGCCGGTATCTTTGACGCTGAGCAGCGTACCGCCCTGCTCGGCTGGTTCGGCAGACACGGTAATACTGCCCGATTGGGTGTATTTGAGGGCATTGGTGATGAAGTTTTGCAGAATTTCTTGTAACTCGTGGCGGCCAGTATAAACGGTCTGAACTTTGGGATCAAGCTTAACCTCAAATTTTAATTGTTTGGCTTCAGCTTGGCCGCGGTAGTCTCGCTCCAGGGTGTCGAGTAGCTCGGGGACGTTTATGAGCTCGCGCACCGGCTTGAGGTCGTTGCGTTCGGCCCGGGAGAGCGTGGACAGGTCTTGGATGAGCTCGCTTAAAAATACAATGTTATCGTACGCCTGAGTGATGAGCTCGCGGTTTTTGGGATCAATCTGGCCGAAGCTGGGCAGCAGCGCCGTGGAAAGGTTGGCCTCGGCGATGGCGAGCGGCGTGCGTAACTCGTGCGACGTGACGGAAATAAACTCATCGCGCTCTTCGTCGAGCGATTTTTGCTTGGTGATATCGCGGAAGACGGCAATATAGCCGCCCCAGTTGTTGTCGTCGGCGCCAAAGATGCGCACGGGCGACAAGGTGAGATCAAGGGTGAGGTTGGTGTTGTCATCGGCTGTAAAGTAGAGGTCTTGGCGGTTGGTCACACCGGAATGGCGGTCCAGCAGGTGCATGAGGTTGACGGGTGTGCCGTCGTGAAGTCTGTGGAGGGGCAAGAGGTCGTTAATCATGAGGCCGGTAATATCACGGTTGGTGTTGAGGAGTTCGAGGGCGGCGGCGTTGTACAGGTAAATGCGGCCCTGGGCATCCACCGCCAGCACGGCGGTGGATAGCGAGTTAATCAGTGCCAGCAAGCGCTGCCGCTCATTTTCAATGCGGTCGGTGAAGCGGCTTTCCAGGAGGTACTCTTCGTCGCGGCTGCGTACGGATTGCTCGGCCACGAGGCTGAAAATTATCAGCAGCACAAGTTTGATAATGAATTGGTGCTCAGCCGTGTTTGGAACGGGGTTTAAATTCGTGCGCAGCAGTATGAGGGTTATGACAACTTGGGCGCTGAGCGAAAAAGCAAAACCGGCAATACCGTACGAGGCAATGGTCGCGATGATTAGCAAGAAGAAGAGCGGGTAGTACGGGCTGGCCAGGCCGCCGGTCAAATAAATGAGTGCCAGGACGAAGATGTGGTCGATGGCCAGCGAGTTGGTGCGCGAGCCGAGAATGCCGCGTGGCAGCAGGTTCGGGAAGTAGCGCAAGCTGTTGTAGATGGCCACCAGCACGGTCATGGTGAGGACGACCAGCCCGGCGGAGTTGGCGAACGGGAACGTGATCAATACCAAGGCCAACACAATCCAGCGGATTGTGCGCGCGGATGACTCAAAATACTCGTCCCGGTCGTAGATTGGCCGGTTCTCCGCTGCCTTCATCGTGTATTAAGCATAGCCGGTTTCTAACGATGAAGCTAGGGGCGGCGTTTGCGTCGGGCCCGGCGGTTTTCGCGCCAACGCTGGAAGCGCCGCCGCAAGATGGGTACTAGCAAGACGGCCTCGCCGGCAAGCAGGATACCAGCCACCAGGGCAACCCAAACCCAGGCCGGCCAGCTGGTGGCGGCGTTCGGGTCGTGGCGATTACCATCCGCTTCGCTGCCGAGTACCTGCAGGTCGCCGTCGCTGGGCGTGCTGCCTTGCAGCTGGGTACCGGTGCCGGGGGCGGTCAGCCCGCCGCCAGCCGTGCCAGACTGCAAGGGCGAGGTGCCGGCCGGTTGCAGGCTGGCGCTGTCGTTGGGCGAGCTGGTGCCGACATCTGAGTTGGTGGGCTGACCCAGTAAGCTTGAGGTGTCATCGGCTCGTACGGCGATGGGGTTCGCGAGGGCGCTCAAAATGAGGGTGGCGGCGGTGAGCTGGCGTAACGTCATGACGGTATTGTATAGCATCTGGTGGAGATAAGCATGGGCAAAATCCTTGTGCTTTGTCATACTAGCGATATGGTTTCAACCTTTAGGCGCTCCGCTTGGCAGGCGGTGATTTATTCGGTGCTGGGAGCAGCGGTGGCCAACTTGATTTACCAGCTGCTTGTGACGTGGCGGCAGTTCGACTCCCTGGTGCACGCCCGGCCGGTGCTGGTGATTGCGGCTGTGCTCAACCAAGTGGTGGCCTATGGCGTGCTGGTGCCGTCCATGGGCCGCTTTTATGAGCGCTGCGGCATTCGCATGAGCCAGTGGCGGGTGTTCGCGCTCATTAGCGCCGGGTTGGCTTCGTCGCGGATTGTCCCAGCCGGCGAATATTTTGTGTGGCGGTTTAGCTTAAAAAAGCACCGGGGCAGCGTGGGTGCAACCACGCAATGGTTTGTGCTTTATTCGGTGGCGATGAATTTGGCGTTGGCGGCGTTGTTCGTGGTGTTTGAGCTGCTGACGCTGTGGCTGTATCCGCAACCTCATGCTGAGGCCTTGGTGCAAAATCTCCGCTACATTCCGGTGGCGGTGGTGGCGATTGTGGGTGGGATGGTGCTGGCGTTGCGTATCCCGCAGTTTCGGTCCTGGGTGATGAAGCAGGCGTTTGACGGTATTACGAACCGGGCCCAGGCGCTTTCGCCGGCCGGCATCATCCGGGAGCGCGGGCTTGACCGCCAAGATGCCGCCTGGATGGCGTTTGCCTCGCTGGGCACTTGGCTGGTGGAAGGCTATACGCTGTACTTGTGCCTGGCGGCCTTGGGCTTGCGCGTGCCGTTCGTGACGGCCATCGCCGGCTATAGTTTTGCTCGGCTGATTGCCAACCTGCCGCTGTCACCAGGCGGCATTGGTGAGATGGAAGCCAGTGCGGCGCTGTTCTTTGCTACATACGGCCAGCCGATTGGCCTGGTGGTGACCGCCACCTTTTTGCATCGGTTGATTACCTATTGGCCGCCGCTGCTGATTGGTTTAGGGGCCTATTTGGCGGCTGGCCGCTATGGCGAGAGTGAGCCCATTAACTTGGGCTTGCGGCCGTTTGCTAAGGATTTGCACCGGCGCAGCGTCGGCCGTAGGCCAATGCCCCCGGCTCCGCCAATGCCCCCGGCCCCGCCGGCGCCCGCCAACTAAAAACACCCGCGCGGGGCGGGTGTTTTTAGTTGGCGGGCCGTGCCGATTACTTGCGGTTCAGGCGCTGCTTGAGGTAGATACCAGCGGTACCCACCATGGCGGTCAGACCAAAGGCGCCAATCAGGCCTTCAGCACCGGTGTCCGGCAGCTGAGTGCTGGTGCCCAAAACGCTCGGAGTGGGCGTCGGGGTGGTTACCGGTACCGGCGTTTTGGTAGGAGTCGGTGTAGGCGTGGGCGTTACCTTGGGCGAAGGCGTGCAGGTAACTTTGGGCGTGGGGGTCGGGGTGGGCTTAGGAGTGGCGCAGGCATTGGCGTTACCGCTAAACATGTGGCCGGCGAGCCAAGTGTTGTCGTCCGCATTGAGACTCGTGAGCTTGTCATAACCATCGCCAACGTAAAAGTCGAGCTGGGCGTTTTTACAGCCTGAAGGCATGGCGACGGAAAAGGTTTGCGTATAGTTGGTAACGCCGGCCGGAATGGTGAACTGGGTGGTGGCGTACTTGTACTGCGGCAGAGCGGTCTCGTTCCAGATTTGACCGTCCCAGGTGTCGGGCATGGTGAAGCTTTCAAGCACGATGGTGGTAGTTTGGCACAGCGGTAGGCCATTTTTGGTGGCGATGGTGCCGGTACCGGTGGTGCCGTTGGCACTGCGGCTCAGGTTAGGGTTGTTACCGGTGGTAGCACCCTGGTAGCTTTGCCAGTCGGTGCCGTTCAGGCAGTTGGTGCTGCTGGTGCTGGCTGAGGCGCTAGCCGGAACCACCAAGGTGGCGGCTAGGGCGGCGGCAGCGACGGAGAGTTTAATAAACGACATAGAATTTGCCTTGTTTAACGTAATTCTCACCTCTTGTGGAGAATGACAATAATACTACCACAACTAACTCTAAATTGCAACACCATAAGCGGTATTGGGGGGCTATACGTCCCTAGTACGTTCGCAATGGTCCAGGCTTGGCTACGGGCGCGCGGCTGAGGGATAAGCGCCAGTCTGAGGGCGTGTTTTATGCTCGATACCTGGACGGTTCAATCTGTCCGGGTGCCGAGCATCGGTCTATATTGGCTTACTGTTGGCGGTGGCGTCGGCGCTCGTGCTCCAACAGATAGCGCTTGCGCATGCGCAGATTTTCGGGGGTCACTTCGAGCAGCTCGTCATTTTCGATAAAATCGAGGCATTCTTCGAGGGTGAGCTCGGTGTATGGCGTCAGCTGAGTCTTCATGTCGGTGGATGAGGCGCGGACGTTGGTGAGCTTCTTTTCCTTAGTGACGTTGATTTCCATGTCTTCGGAGCGGCGGTTGAGGCCGATGATCATGCCTTCGTAGACCTTGGTCTGCGGACCGATGTAGGCGGTGCCGCGCTCTTCGACGGTGACGAGGCTGTAGGTGGTGGCGACGCCGGTTTCGGCCGAAATGAGCACGCCGTTGCGCAGCTGTGGCAGCGCGGGCTGCTGTGGCTCGTAACCGAGGAGCAGGCTGGCCGAGATGGCCGTGCCTTTGGTGGTGGTGAGCAGGACGTTTCGCAAACCGAGTAGGGCGCGGGTGGGCAGCTTGTAGATGAGGCGCGTGGTGGCTTTGGTGGTGGGCTCCATGGTTTTGAGCTCGGCGCGGCGGCGGCCCAGTTCGCTGGTAACAGCGCCCACGTACTCCTCGGGCACTTCAATCGTGAGCTCTTCGACGGGCTCAAGGGTGCGGCCGTGGTCGTCTTGTTTGGTGACGACCTGCGGGCGGCCCACCTCTAGCTCGTAGCCTTCGCGGCGGAGGGTTTCAATGAGCACGCTCAGGTGCAGCTCGCCGCGTCCGCTCACCAGGAAATCGGTGCCGCGGTCTTGCACGCGCAAACCGACGTTGGTTTCCAGCTCACGTTCGAGGCGCGCGCCAATCTGGCGGCTGGTGGTGAATTTACCCTCTTTGCCGGCGAACGGGCTGGTGTTCGGGCCAATTTGGATCTGCAGGGTGGGCGCCTCAATTTCCATGACGGGCAGGGCTTCGGGGGTCTCGCGGTCGGTGATGCTGCCGCCGATGTTGGCCGCGCCGACCCCGGTAATCCACACGATGTCACCGGCGACGGCCTCTCCTACCTCAACGCGTTCGAGGCCCTGCGCCAGGAAGAGTTTGTCGGATTTGGCGTGCGAGACGGTGCCGTCGCGGTGAATGTAGCTCAAGTTTTGGCCGGCTTTGATGTTGCCGCGCTGAATGCGGCCAATGGCGTATTTTCCTTGGTAGGAATCCCAGGCCAGCGAGGTCACGAGCATCTGGAAGGGGCCGTCAGCCTGAACGCGCGGGGCGGGAATGTCGTTAATGATGGCATCAAAAATGACATCGAGGTTGGCGGGAGCGTCAATTTCTTCGGCGCTGGGCAGATGGTCCCAGCTCTTACCATCGCGGCCAATGGCGTAGTACACCGGGAACTCGAGCTGGTCATCGGATACGGCCAGGTCGAGGAAGAGGTGCTCGATCTCGGTGACGACTTCTGCGGCCCGCTGGTCGCGTTTGTCGATCTTGTTGATGATCACAACGGGTTTCAGGCCGAGATGAAGCGCCCGGGTGAGCACGAACTTGGTTTGCGGCATGGGGCCTTCTTGGGCATCTACGATGAGCAGGCAGCCGTCAGCCATGTTGAGGGTGCGCTCAACTTCGCCGGAGAAGTCAGCGTGGCCGGGGGTATCAATGATGTTGATCTTGTAACCGTTGTGATTGACGGCGATGGTCTTGGCGGAAATGGTAATCCCCCGCTCGCGCTCGAGGTCGCCGGTATCTAGGATGGCGGTTTGCTGCATTTCGGCCTGGTTGTCGCGGAAGGTTTTGGATTGCTTCAAGAGCCCGTCGACGAGCGTGGTTTTGCCGTGGTCGACGTGGGCGATAATGGCGACGTTGCGGATGTGGTCGGTGGTGGGTTGCATGTAGGCCTTACAAAAAATGTCCGCGGGCCCTTGCGGCCGCGGGGTAGTTATTGATTAGTTATATTCTAACATAAGTTATAAAGTTCGTCCAGATGCAATGGGCGGGAGTGCAATGGGCGGGAGGGCAACCAGCTAGGGTGCCAGATTATGGTTGGCGCTGGCGAGACCGGCTTCGGGTCTGAATATCAGTTTTAGATTGTGGGCTGATTGTGGCACGTCATAGCTGAGTTCGCCCTCGCGGCTGGCTCCGGCCGCGAGCGGGCCGGCCTCGAATGGGCTGGTTAGCGTGGTGGGGGCTATAGCCATCCCAAAACAAAACGTGTCTTTTCGCACCGATGATTCGGGTGATTCAGGATCGGTCGGACCGAGTAAGCTGTATCCGGTGATACAGCGAACGAGGAGCGACCGATCCTGAACTCACGAGCACGGTGAGGGCA
>DATDME010000033.1:0-22315 GCA_036518915.1 Candidatus Saccharimonadia bacterium
GGCTGTGGAAGCAGCCGCGGGCGACGGCCATTACCGGCGAATCGGCGCCGGTGTACCAACGGCTGCATGCTGCCAAGCACAAACGCAATATTCCAACGATGGGCGGCGCGGTGCTCATTTTGGCGGCGGCAATTATTACGCTGTTATTGAACCTGTCGCGCAACCAAACGTACTTGCCATTATTTGTGTTTGTGGCGGCCGGGCTCGTTGGTTTGGTTGACGACTACCTTAACATCCGCTCGGAAGGCCTGGGCATTGCGGGGATGCGCGGCAAGATTAAATTTAGTTTGATCCTGGGCGTGGCGGTGCTGGCGGCGCTGTACTTCTACTACAAGCTCGGTTACAACCTGATCCACGTGCCGGCGGTGGGCGATTTCTCCATCGGTTGGCTGTATATCCCGCTGTTTATCGCGGTGGTGGTGTCGACGGCAAACGCCGTTAATATCACCGATGGGCTGGACGGCTTGTCGGGCGGCTTGCTGACCACGGCGTTTACGGTATACGGGGTGATTGCCTACTTCCCAGGCAGCTACGGCATCGCGGGTTTTTGCGCCACGCTGGTGGGGGTGCTACTGACCTACACCTGGTTTAGTATTTACCCGATTCGGTTTTTCATGGGTGACAGTGGCTCGTTTGCTTTTGGGACGGTGTTGGGCGTGCTTGCCATGCTCACCAACACGGTGTTTGTGCTGCCGATTATCGCGGCGGTGTTTGTGGTGGAAGCCGGCTCAAGTTTGATTCAAATTCTCTCGAAGCGGCTGGCTGGGCGCAAAATCTTTATTTCGGCGCCGCTGCACCACCACCTGGAGGCCATGGGCTGGCCAGAAACCAAGGTGACTATGCGCTTGTGGGTGATTGGCCAGGTGGTGGGCGGGCTGGGATTGGTGTTGGCCTTACTCGGAAACAAGCTGCGGTGAACCAGGCGGGAGGGTTGAACCGGGCGCACCATCCCGACTACGTGATTGCCCTGGCGATTACCATTCTTTTGGCGATCGGCCTCGTGCTGATGTACTCAATTAGCCCTATCCTAAGCCATAAGCTTGTGGGCAGTGCCGATCGCAACTACTACTTTTTGAACCAGCTTAAGTATGTGGCGGTGGGCGTGGTGGCGTGGATTGCGGCCAGTTCTATTCGTTACGACCGCTGGCGCACATGGGCCCCGTGGCTGCTGGGGGTGTCGTTGGTGGGCCTGGTGGCGCTGTTGATCCCGGGCTTGGCCCAGAGTTCGCACGGCGCCACCCGCTGGCTCGACTTCCGGCTGTTTAGCGTACAACCGGCGGAAATTTTAAAGCTGGCCCTCATTTTGTACTTGGCGATGTGGTTTGAAAAGCGCGGTGACGAGCTGCGTTCGCTGGTGGATGGCGTTTGGCCATTCATCATTATGGTGGGCGCGGCCTGCTTTGTGATTGTGACGTTCCAGCGGGACATGGGCACCATGATGGTGCTGGCGCTGGCCACCGTGGGTATGTATTACGCGGCCGGCATCCGGCTGCACCATTTGGCGGCCATGCTGGGGGCGGGGGTGGCGGCCGGCTGGCTGGCCATCATCATGTTTCCGCACCGGATGGAGCGGGTGACTACCTTTTTGAACCCGCGGTGTGATGATCCGGCCTACGCGCTCAATGATTCGCTCCATGTTTGCCAGGCGCTTCTTGGGGTGGGTTCGGGCGGACTACTGGGTGTGGGTCTGGGCCACAGTATTCAGGTGTACGGCTACCTGCCTGAAGCCGCCAACGACTCGATTTTCTCGGTTATCGCCGAGGAGTTTGGGTTGCTGGGGTCGTTGGCGATCATTGGTTTGTTTGGCCTCTTGGTGTACCGTGGCATTATGGTGGCCCGCCTCGCGCCAGATATGTTTGGCCGACTGGTGGCCACCGGCATTAGCCTGTGGATGCTGTTTCAGGCCGTGATTAACATTGGGGCGATGCTGGCCCTGGTGCCGCTGACCGGCATTCCGTTGCCATTTATTTCCTATGGCGGCACCAGCCTGATTATTTCACTGGTGGGGGTCGGCATTCTGTTGAATATTTCTAAATATACCGTTCGGGAGGGCAGCCATGCGAGTAGCTCTGAGCGGCGGGGGGTCGGCCGGGCATATCACGCCGACACTCGCAGTCAGCGACGCGTTACGTTCGCGCGATAAGCAGATTGAGCTGCTCTACCTTGGCCAAGCTGGCAGCATGGAAGAGCGGATTGTGCGGGCGAAGGGCCTAAACTTTGCCGTGGTGCGGGCCGGCAAGTTTCGCCGCGAATTCTTTGCTAGCCGGGTGGCCCAGGTGCTGAACGCCGGCACGCTTGGCCCCAACGCCCGCGACGCGGTGCGCACGGTGGCTGGGGTGGGCGATGCGCTGCGGGTGCTGCGGCGGTTCCGGCCAGACGCCGTGTTTATTAAAGGCGGATTTGTGGGCGTACCGGTCGGGATCGCGGCGCGCCTGCTGGGCATTCCCTATGTGGTGCATGAATCTGATGTGGTGCCGGGCTTGGCAAATAAACTGCTGGCCAGGTGGGCCACCAAGATTGCCGTGGGCTTTCCGGTGAAGCATTACCGTGATTGGCCGGCCGACCGATTGGTGCAAACCGGTAACCCCGTGCGCCAGGAAATCTTGCGGGCTCATCGGCTGGAGGGCTTGGCCAAGTTCCACTTGCGCGATGACCTGCCGGTGGTGCTGGTAACGGGCGGGTCGCAGGGGTCGCGGCAGATCAATGACTGCTTGATGGCGGCGCTGCCCGAACTCTTGCAGTTTGCCCAGGTCATCCACGTGACGGGCGAAGGCGAATACCAGCGGCTGCAGTTTGAGCAACGGCGGCAACCAAAGCCGGAACACACTGAGCGCTACCAAGCCTTCGCGTTTTTGCTGGCCGAGATGGCTCCAGCGCTGGCGGCCGCCGATATTATCGTGGGCCGGGCCGGCGTGAATAGCATTGTGGAGGCGGCGGTGCTGGGCAAGCCCCTGGTGCTCATCCCAAATTATGAGATGGCCGGGCACCAGGTGGCCAACGCGCACTTGCTATCCCGGGCGGGGGCGGCGCGGGTGCTGGGTGGCCGTAACCTCACGCCCGAAAAACTGGTGGCTGAGCTGCGGCATTTGGTGGATGATCCGGCCGAGCAAGCCCGGCTTAGCCAGGCGGTGCGGGCCTTTGCCCGGCCGGACGCGGCCGCCGCACTCGCGGAGCTGGTGTGGTCGGTGGGCGAAGTGCGGTTTATTCATCGGACTAAACAAAAACCGAACGTCGAAGCTGACTCATCCGAGGAATCAGCATGACTACCGGGCGGCGGGTACAGGTTGCGGGTAGGGGAGTATACGGGCGGGTTGTGCCGCTAAAACCACCCAAGCGCAGGGGAGGAGTGCGGGTGCCGCAGCTGAGCCGTCAGGTTTGGCGGGGGATTGGCTTACTGGCCGGGTTGGGCGTTTTGGCTTGGAGTGTCACGGCATTTTTTGCCATCAGCATTATCACGGTCAAGGCGGCGAGTGGGGGAGAGCGCATCGCGGCCGAAACCCGGCAAGTGGTGGGCTCGGTGTGGTGGCGAGCGAATGTGTTGTTGGTAGACACCGACGCCATCAAAACCCGGTTATTGCAGGTTGATCCCACGTTGAAGTCGGTCGAGATTTCGCGGACTCTGCCGCATACCTTGTACGTGGCGGCAATCCTGAAACAGCCGAGCGTTGCCTGGCTGAGCGGCAATCAGCTCTACGTTTTGGACGCCGATGGCACCGTGATCGCGAGCAACCCCGCTGATAATTCATTGCCCGTGGTGGTGGATGGTAGCAATGTGCCCGTGCGCGTAGGGGAGCGGGCAGCCTCGCGGCGGTTTGTGGATTTTGTGTCACAGCTCTTGCCGGCTTTGGCGGCCCGGGGTGTGCAGGCCACTAAGTTGTCAATTGCCGAAACCACTCTGGATTTAACCGTCGATACGAACAAAGGCTACCGGCTGGTGTTTGACACGGGCAGGGAAGTGCCCGACGAATTCGTGGATTATGACGCCGTCATGCGGACGATCGCGGCTCAGAAGAAGGTGGTGGCGGAATATGTTGACCTGCGCATCGCCGGCAAGGCCTATTATAAGTAGCCCCACTTCCCTGCTTTAAGTTCGGTTTTTGTATGCAGGCTGCAGGGGGTGTGCACGTGACTGTTTGTGAGTTTGTGGCCGATTGGGTGCCTTCTAAAAAAATTACCTAAAAAACGCAAAAATTTTAAAATATTGAAATTTGAGCAAATTTAGCCAAATCGGCGGATTTTGTAGAAATCCGGCTGCAGGTATATTTGTGGCGTAAAATATACATTGTGCGACACTATGTATATTCTCGTTCGGGAGTACTGGCATACCTCTTTTTGTGCTAAACATGGCTTGGTAAAGCCAAATAATAGCACTGCTTTTGTATTGAGGCTTCCCTGTGCTCGCGCGTTATTGTGCTGTTGGGCTAGGCCCTGCGCGCTAGCGGAAGCTGATGGTTTGGCCGGCTGGCAGGTCGTGCTGTTGGGCCGCAGGGGCGTGGACGGTTTGTGGGGTGTGTGGAGCGGCTACAGGTGCCATTGGAGCTTCTGGGGCCGTCGCGGCTGTGGCGCTTAGTGGGGCTTGGGGTGGGGGAGCCGCGGGTGCCGGGCTCGTGCGCGGCGTGTCATGTCCGGCCGAACCACCCGGACGGCTGCCCTGCCCGCTCCGTTCGGGTTGATGCTGGCTATTATTGGCCCGGCGGTCGCGGTCGTTCCCTCGCCGCTCTCCCCTGTCGCGGTCATTGCGGTTGTGGTCGTTGCGGTGCTCCCCTGCCCGCTCATTGTCGGCCTGACGGCTGGGTTCGGCTGGGCGGCTGGGTGCGGCGGCGGCTTGCGGGTTACGCAAGGCTGATAGGAGCTCTTTGTTCGGTCTTTGATCGCCACTGAGGTCGGGCGCTTCGTTTTCGGCGGTGCGGCTGCGGATGTCTGCTTCCACCTCTTCACGGCGCGAGGCGTAGGTCGCGCGGTTGTAGTCGACGATTTGGGCTGTGAGTTCAGTTTCGGGGTCGGGCATACGCAGGGTGGTGGCCGAGAACGGCACGGCTTTTTCGCCGTTAATGATCATCGAGATAAAGATGTTTTGGTTGTGCAAGCGGGTGAGGTCAGACGGCTCAAACACCGGCTCAAAGTACTTGCCGAGCACTTGGGCGTCGCCAGGCCCCACCCGAAAGCTAATCATTGTACCGACGTTTCCAAAGACGGCGTCGCGGACGACCTCGGGCATCTGCGAGACGTACTGGTTGGCGACGGTCAGGTTAAGGCCATACTTACGGGCTTCAGAGAGAATGACGGCGAAGGAATCGGTGGCAAAGTTTTGGAACTCATCGACGTACAGATAGAATGGCCGGCGGTCTGCTAGCGGCATATCGGCGCGGGACATGGCCGCGAGCTGAATCTTAGTGACCATGAGCGCGCCCAAGATGGCGGCATTGTCTTCACCGACCTGGCCACGCGATAGATTGACGAGCAAGATTTTGCCCTCGTCCATGATGTGGCGGATATTAAAAGCGCTTTTCTTTTGGCCGACGATGTTGCGCACGATGGGGTTGGCCACGAAGGCGCCTACTTTGTTGAGTACCGGCGCGACGGCTTCTGAAGCAAATTTTTCGTTCCAAGAGGCAAATTCCGTCACCCAGAAGCTGCGCACCACCGGGTCCTGGATGACTTTAATTACCTGCTTGCGGAAACCTTTCTCGTTGAGCATGCGCGGGATGTCGAGCATGGTGGCGCCTTCGAAATCGAGGAGTGCCAGGATGGTGTAGCGCAAAATGTATTCGAGCCGCGGGCCCCAGGAGTCAAACATCCGCTTGAGCACGCCCACCAGTTCCGAGGAAATATGGTCCTTCATGGCGGGGTCGGTGACTTCCATGGGGTTAAACGCCATCGGAAATTCACGGTCGGCCGGGTTCAGGTAGATTACATCCTTCATACGGTAGTCGGGGATGTACTTCATGATGTCGGTGGCGTAGTCACCATGCGGGTCGACAATGGCAAAGCCCTGGTCGTGGTAGATATCGCTTAAGGTGAGTAATTGTAGCAGAAATGATTTACCGGCGCCGGTCTGGCCAATAATATAGAGGTGGCGGCCCCGGTCGCGGCGCTGAATGCCAAATTTGAGGTGCTGGCCGCGGAAGTTGGTGAGGCCGAACAAGCTGACGTCGCTGGCATCAACGGTGCCATCAGCTGGCAGGTTGGATGGCGGTTCGCTGGTCTTGGCGGTCGTCCACACGATATTGGGTGTGGCCACGGATTTGTGCGGTAGGTGGTACAGCGAGGCCAGTTCTTCAATGTTGAGGATGTAGCCGTTGTCGTAGAAGAGGCGGGCTTGATAGTCTTCAATGAACTCGTGGGAGTTGTAGGTCTTGCCGGTGACAAAGCCATTAAGGTTGGTGGTGTTGAATTGCTTAAAGCCGCCGATGATGGCCTGCAGGCGGTAGCGGGCAGCGGCTTCATCGGGGCCGAGGTAAGCGATGCGGATTTTTACCTGATAGCCAAGTTTGGTGATTTTTTCTTCGACGGCTTTGATGACGCCTTGCTGGCCCGGGCTGAGCTCGGCTTTTTTGACTTCGGCGGCTTTGACTGAGCTGGGCGGTCGAAAGAGGGCCATCATGAAATTTGAAAAGATGTACAGGGGAACCTGCAGCAGGTTGTCGGTGAGTTTGGCGCTCCAGTCTTTGGTGGGGCCGTTCTTGACAGCGTTGATGTAGTCCTTCCCCTGCTCTTGCCAGGCGTCGTCGAGCGGCCGGGCAAGAATTTGGATCCATAGTTCTTCGCCAGTTTGCTCCAGTTTGGCCAGTACGCCGGTGATGCCGGCCAGCGGGTCAACCTCAAAGGACGCGAACGTTTTAATGGGCAGGACGGTGTCTTTGTTGAGGGCCAGTTCGGTGCCGTAGATGGACCGGCCGGCGACGTCTTCGAGCGAATAGTCATCGGGGCCCTCTTTGATTTGCACCGAGGGGTACTGGGCGTAAATTTGACTTTCAACGAAGTCCTTGAGATGGCGAGGTGTCCAAACATAAAACTGGATGGAGTTGTTTTTGGCGACAATCTCAAACGAGATGTGCTCCTGGAGCGAGCCCTCTTTAACCAGGTCGGATTTGGGCCGCAGGATGCCATGCAGTGAGGCAAACATTTGCTCGGCCGACAGTTCCTTTTTTTCGTTGTCTTTGGGCACATCAATGCGGAGCAGGATATTATCGGTGCTACTCACCCATTCAACTTTGCGGCGGTTTTGCAAAATTAAGTAGCCAAGGATGGCCACAACCACCACCCACCCATAAAACCGAAACAGGATCAGCCCCACGATTTGGAAGATGACCGTTAACGGCCCTAGCGTTAGCGAAACTAGGCTATCGATGTTTGAGTGCCCTCCTCTACTACTATCATACTATTTTACCCTGTCGAACGTTAATTTTATTCGTTGCGGAACTCGCTCGTCTTCGACTTGCTCAGACAGTCCTCGCGACAAAACGCCGGCTGGGCCGGCGTTAGCTGCTAAAGCGAACAAATGTTCGGTTTTTGTGCTAGTCTTTGGCGTACGGAACGGCAGATGTAGTTCAAGGAGAAGCCGTGTACCGGACTGAAGCGTACTCGATGTACGATGAAGGAGGAGCACTAGGCTTCGACGCTGAAATGCGCCGCCGTTTCGTACGCTATTAGTCTTTGAGTTTGTATGTGGCTTTAGCCGTGCGCTGGAACTGGTCTTTTTCTTGCAGGTTCAGGATAATGGTGGTGGTTTTGACCTGGCGCTTGAGGAGTACGCGACGAACGATTTCGTCTTTGTGCAGCGGCTGCTCTTCGCGCAAGACGCTGGCAATAATTTCGGCGACGGTGCCAGGGGTGTAGCCCCATTCAGCCAGTGCGTAGATGCCGCGGCCAATCAGGATGAAGCGCTCGTCTTTGATAAGCTCGTTGTGCACGGCCTGGATGGTCACGTCGCGCTTGGAGCTGCCGAGGTTGCGCACGTGGCCGGCAATGTCAGAGAAGTGCAGCGGGCGGCCGTGGCGGCTGAGCACCAGGTAGGTTTTATCGCGGATACTCTTGGGGTTGACCTCGGGCCAGTTGACGAGGCCCCATTTTGAATCGAAGTTGGCGAGTTTTTTGCTGACGTGCATCAGCTGATCAAGGGTCACTTGGTCGAGCTCCGAAGGTAGTTTGGCGGTGAGTTTGGCCAGCGTGATTGGCTTGCCGTAGTCCTTGATAACCTTGATAACCTCGTTGATGAGCCCGACTAGTTGGTGACGCCCGTAGATTGGGCTGAGCACGATGGCTTGGCGCAGGTCGTCATCTTCGTTGATGAGTTCGACGCCGGCGGACAGCATGGCCAAGAAAACGATATATGGCGTATCGAGCTCGTTAGCACCCAGGGCGGCGGCGACGTCCGCCGCCAGCGCAATGCCGCCGGCCTCGGCGACGACGTCGCGCAGCAGGCGGCTCGCGTGGGCAATTTCCGCGGAACCGCTGGTGCGCATTTTGGCGATGGCGGCTTTTTCGATCTGGCGGACGCGTTCGCGGGTAATATCAAAATCTGAGCCGATTTTTTCCAGCGTTTGGCGGCGGTTCATGCCAAAGCCAAACCGGCGCGAAATAATTTGGCGGTCACGGTCGCGCCGCAGCTCCTTAAGAATTTGGTCGACGGCTTGCTTGTAGTTGTAGCTGAGTTCAGTTTTGCTGGTCATAACTGGTAAGAATTATAAAATATCAGGCATTCAGTGTCAACGGTTTTTGCTGCTTTTGAGCCGTGCGCGTCAAGACAGAAGATTGATATCATATAACAAAATTTTATCCTTGTAAACCTATAAATGAGCGGCGTAGTCGCGGATGACGGCAGCTAGCTCGGGATTGGCGCCGGCGACAACCAAGTTGGCCTTCAGCCAGTTGGCGGTGTTGCCCGAATCTAGGTACGTGCCGTTGGTGGGATGCACTACAATGGGCAGATCGGCGGCGGCCATTTGGATAGCGTCGGTGATGTAAAGCTCGCCGGACTTGGGATCGGGCTTGACTTTTTTCAGGTAAGGCCAGATCTGTGGACCCAAAATGTACTTGGAGATGTTAATGAGATTAGAAGGTGCCTCACCTGGTTTGGGCTTTTCCACGATTTGCTCCAGGTATTCGTACTCCCCTTCCCGGCGGTTGGCCAGTACGCCGTAGCGGTGCAGTTCGGTGGCCGGGGCAGTCATGGCGGTGAGGGCGCCGGCGGCGCCGCTGGCCGTGAAGGCATCAATGAGCTCGGCGGCTTCGGAGCGGCCGTCGGCGTGCCAAACGAAGTCGTCGCCGCCGGCTACAAACACGGCTTCATTTTTGGGCAAGTGCTTGAGCGCGATCTTGATGGGCACGGCCGTGCCGTAGCCGGCGTTTTCGGGTTGCTCAACGAAGCTAAAGGTGGCGCGCTGATGGATGTCTTCAAGATCGGCCAACGCCGATCTTTTGCCCAGGCGCTCGAGTTGGCGCTGCAGGGCGGCGTTCCCGGTGTAATAATCCTGCATGCCGTGGGAATCGGGGCGGATGACAAAAATAATGTGGGTAATGCCGGCCGTGATTAAGTCGGACACGAGGTAATCAATAACTGGGCGGTTCAAAATGGGCAGCAGCTCTTTTTGCACTGATGCCGTCACCGGCAGCATGCGCGTGCCGCCTCCGGAGGCGAAGATAACGGCTGTGGTAACTTTCATGGAGACTCTCCTTGCTTGGACGCTTAGCTGAAGTATACCTGCATGATGAGCCGGGCGGTTTTGTCCGGGTCATGACGGATGAGGGTTCGCGGAATAATGTTGTCGGCAGCTGACAATTTTGGAATTGTACCAGAAACTAAGTCGCCTGCCAAGGTTTTGTAGTGTTTATGGGCCAAAACTTGCGGGTCAAACTCCACCGCGTACTCCCCTTGCCGGGCGTACTTTTCGAGTAATTCTCTGCTCGGCTTATGCTGGTTATAAATTACGTAATTGAGGACTGGCTGGCCGACAAATCGCTCGATTTCGTGGGCGAAATCGTCGACCGCGAAGCCGTCGGTCTGGCCGGGCTTGGTCACTAGGTTCGACACGTAAATTACCCGCGCGGGAGCGGCTGCTAGCGTGTCGCCAAGCCCGGGGACAATGAGGGCGGGCGCCAGGGAAGCGTACAGGTTGCCCGGCGCGATGACGACGAGGTCGGCGGCTTCGATGGCGGCCTTAGCTTCGGGGTTAAGCCGTGGGGCGGGCGTAAGCATGAGCTGGGGCCGGTGTTTGGCAAAATTGGCGCTTTCGACGGCGTGCTGGCCCACCACCTGGCTGCCGTCGGGCTGGGCCAGGACCAATTTGCTGTCGGTGAGGGTCACCGGCATGACCCGGCCCGAAATATTGAGGACTTTGCCGGCGGTGCGGACGGCTTGGGCGAAACTGCCGGTGGTTTTTTCGAGGGCGGTCAGAAATAAGTTGCCAAATGAGTGGCCTTTGAGTGAACCATCACCAAAGCGGTAGTTGAAGAGGTCGCGCATGACTTGATCTGATTCGCTGAGGGCCACCAGACATTGGCGGATGTCGCCGGGCGGCAGGGCGCCAAGCTCGTCGCGCAGCAGCCCGGTGGAGCCCCCATCGTCTGACATATTCACAATGGCGGTGATGTCGCGGGCGTAGTATTTGAGGCCGGATAGCACAGTAAAGCTGCCGGTGCCGCCGCCAATGACGACAATCCGGGGGCCTTTGCTGGTTGGCATGGTGGATGCTCTCCGCTTACAACTTACGGGTTACAGGCCGAGCTGAGTATGGCAGTAGCTGGTCAGTTCGATGAGCTTAACGCGCTCCTGTTTCATGGTATCACGGTCGCGGACGGTGACGGCCTGGTCTTGGAGGGTGTCAAAATCTACTACCACGCAGAGCGGCGTGCCAATTTCGTCTTGGCGGCGGTAGCGTTTGCCGATATTGCCATTGTCGTCGTACATGACAGTGCCGAATGCTTTTTTAAGCTCGTGGAAGACGGCTTGGGCGCGCTCCACCAGCTCGGGTTTGTTGCGCAGCAGCGGGCTGACGGCAATTTTGATGGGTGCCAGCTCGGGCTTGAAGTGCAGGACGACGCGGGTGTCATTCTCTCCCACTTGCTCCTCTTCGTAAGCGGCGGCGATGACGGCTAGCACGTGGCGGTCGAGGCCAAAGGTGGGTTCAAGGACGTGCGGCACAAATTTCTCGCCGGTGACAGGATCAACATAACTGAGATCGGTGCCGGAGTGCTTGGTGTGGTTGGAGAGGTCAAAATCGGTGCGGTAGGCGATGGCGCCGAGCTCCTTCATACCAATCGGGAAGCGGTATTCAAAGTCGACCGACTTTTTGGAATAGTGGGCGCGGTCGGCGGCGGGCACATCAAGCTCGTGGATGTCTTCGAGGCTGAGGCCCAGGCGGACAATCCAATCGCGCCAGAGTTGTAGGAGCTCCTCAAACGTAGCCTCCCAATCCTTGGGGTTGATGAAATATTCAAATTCCATGATCTCGAGCTCGCGTACGCGGAAAATGAAGTCGCGCGGCGTGATTTCGTTGCGGAAGTTTTTGCCGATTTGAGCCAGGCCAAACGGCAGTCGCGGGTGGATGGAATCCATGACATTTTTGAAGTTCACAAACATGCCCTGGGCGGTCTCGGGTCGCAGGTAGACTTTGGCTGAGGTGTCTTCGACCGGACCGGCTTGGGTTGAGAACATCATATTAAACTGGCGGACATCGCTGAGCTCGTTGCCGTCGGGGCTTTTGAGCTTCATGTCTTTGATTTTGGCATCCATCTGTTCAAAGGTGAGCTCGGCGGCATTGTCGACGCCGGCGTCTTCGAGCAGGTGATCGGCTCGATAGCGCTTGTTGGTTTTGAGGTCTTCGACCAACGGGTCGGCGAAGCCAGCACTGGTGTGGCCCGAGGCTTCCCAGACACGAGGGTTCATCAGGATGGCGGTATCAAGACCGTACATATTGTCGCGTTCGGTGACGAAGTGCTTCCACCAGAGGGCTTTGACGTTATTTTTTAGCAGCACGCCGTATGGCCCGAAGTCCCAAGTTCCGGCCAACCCCCCGTAAATTTCCGACCCCTGAAAAATGAACCCTCGCCGCTTGGCGAGTGCTACCAGTGTGTCGAGAGAGGTTTTGGTCTGGGACATGTTAAAACCTTAAGTTAGTGGTGTTAGTGAGGTCATTATACTCATCCTCTTCCAGGCGGCCAAGCGTAACCAAGTAGGCCATGTCAGCCCGAAAGATGCCAGCGACCCGGTCAAACTGCGCCGACTGCTTGTCGCTGAGGATGCGCAGGGTGGCAACGGAATCCTTAATAAACTCCTCGATCTCCTCGTCACTCATGAGTTCGCCTTCGGACATGTCGGGATGAGCCACCACGCGCGCGGGCGCGTCAACCCCGGCCGCGCGGTAATCGGCCAGGAGCCAGGCGAGTTCAGAAGTCGGTTGCGTCATACGGGCATTATTGTACTCACTTCGGCGGGCCAGGTCTAGCCGATGGCGTGACCAGGTCTAGCCGATGGCGTGATAGGTTAAGAATGCATCCGCCAGCGGTTTGGTGAGGTTCGCTAGTTCAGGGCCGTTTTGGAGCTGGCGGATTTGTTCATAGGGGTGATCTGACATTAGCCGCCAGAGTTTGATGGCTGGTATGCTCATGGCTGGTGGGCCGGGTGTGGTATCGCGTTCGCAGACCAGGCCGCCGCGGGTGGCGTCAAAATAATATGCGCGGTCTGGCTGGTTGTAACCACAGAGCAGGCACTGGCCCAGCTCGGGCCGGTAACCAAGTGCGTTGAGGAGTTGCAACGTATACCAGAGTTCGAGCAGGGCGGTGCCGGGGCCGGTGTCGAGCTCGCGCAGCAGCGTGTCCAGGGCCCGGTACACTTTGGGATGGCTTTCGCCGGGCTCGGTGAGACGGTCAAGCCGGGTGGTGAGCGTAAACGCGCGTTCGAGCCGGGCGTAATCGGTGGTGAGGGCGTGCGGATACCATTGCAGTCTAGCGCTGGTAATCACGTCGAGGCTGCCGCGGCCGGTCGTGAGCGTCAAGTTGACCTCGCCGAAGGGCTCGAGGTGGCCGGCCGCGCGGCTTTTGATCCGCCGCACCCCCTTGGCCACGACGCTGAGCTTGCCGTGTTCGGCGGTAAACAGGCGGATGACGCGGTCAGCTTCGCCGAAGTTGGTGCGGCCAATCACGATGCCGGTGGTTTGGTAGGTGGGCATGGGCCCATTGTATCAGGCTATCTGGGTGCGGCCCGCTCCCCTGCCCGAGCTAGGCTTCGGCGGGCGCGTCGGATTCGGTGTCGTGCTTGCTCTGGGCTAGCACTTTATCCGCCTTGCTGACGACTTCGTCGGGGGTGTGATGGCTCTTAATTAAATAATCGTTGACCCCTAAAGCTTTAGCGAGTTCCTGGTTCATGTCTACTTCAGCCTGGCCGAGGTTGGTCAACAAAATCACGGGAATCTGCCGCAAGTCGGGCTGCTTCTTGATTTCCTTCAGTACGTGGAAGCCGTTGAGTTTGGGCATGAGAATATCGAGCAAGATAAGTTCAGGCTTAAATTCCTTGAGGATTTTTAAGCATTCTTCGCCATTGGTGGCAACATGGACGTCATGGCCTTCAATTTCAAACTTGGCCTGGTACATCTCTACCAGGATTGTGTCATCTTCTACCAGTAAAATTTTTGCCATGCTATCTCCTGTTCAATAAGTTTATCAGATCCTATAAGGTGAGAGGAAGCTGTTTTGCGATTGGGATGGTGAAATGGAATTTACTCCCCTTGCCTTCAACCGAAGTGGCCCAAATGCGGCCGCCGTGGGATTCAACGAGGTTTTTGACAATGTACAACCCCAGGCCGGTGCCGCCAGCCTGCACGCTTAATGGGTTGTAAATCCGCCCAAACTTGGTGAATAAACGGTCAAGCTGGCTCTTGTTAATGCCAACACCATGGTCGGAAATGGTTGTGAGCAAATTGTCACCCTGAATTTTGAAGTGAACATCAACTTCGCTGGCGGCCATCGAGTATTTGATGGCATTGTCGATGAGGTTGAGGATAATCTGGTGGAGACGGGTTTCGTCGGCGAGCACGAGCGGCAGTCGCTGGCGGCGGTGGACGTTAATCATGACTTGGTTGGCGGCGCCCTTGGCCGCCAGCTCTGCGACGACTTCGCTCATGACGGCATCCATGGCCACGGGTGCGATGGTTAGGTTAATTTTGCCCGATTCAATATAGGTGGCGTCCATGAGGTCTTCCACGAGATCAATCATACGCTGGTTGGACTGGTAGACCCGGCTGAGGTAGTGGTACTGCTTGGCCGATAGCTCGCCAAAATCTTGCTTGAGCGTCATGGAAAGAAAGCCCTTAATGGCCGTGAGTGGGGTGCGCAGCTCGTGCGACACAATGGAAATGAAGTCGCTCTTAATTTCTTCGACTTCGCGGTCTTTGGTGGTGTTGCGCACGATGGCGATGCCGGAGGTAACGTGCCCGGCATCGTCAAAGATGGGCGAGTAGCTGATTTCGGTCCAGATGCGGCTGCCAGTGCGGTTTTCAATGAGTTGTTCGCTCTTGGTGATGGTGGTGCCGGTGCGCAAGACTTGCTCCAGTGGCAGCAGGCCGGCGTTGGCGGCATCTGGGCCGACGGTTTTGATGATTTTGGCGAAGGGTTTGCCGATGGCGTCGCCGGCGTGGTAACCAGTGATTTGCGTTGAGGCCGGGTTAAAGCCGACGATGGTGCCTTTTTGGTCGAAGATGATGATGCCCTCCTCCGTGAAGCGGAAGACGGCTTCCCAACGTTCTCGGCGGTTGTTGGCGTCGTGGTAGAGTGAGGCGTTTTCCACGAGCACGGCCAGGCGGGTGGCCACGAGCTTGAGCAACCGGACGTCGTGCTCGGTGTAAGCGGCGTCTGGCCGGCTCACAAGTAACGCTCCCAGTGCTTTGGAATGGTGCGTAATAGGCAGCGCTAGGACTGCAGGTTCTTGGGGCAGGTTGTTCTGCTGTATGGCGCCCCGGGTAGCAAAGGCGCCGGCTACGGGATGGGAGCTGCCTAGCTCGAGCCGGTCAAGGTCTTCGGCCCGCGGGTTGGTGGCCTGGCGGCGGTGGAGGGTCTGGGTGGCCGGGTCGTAGAGGTAAATGCTGACGCTGGGCGATTCGATCAGCGAACCAACTTTCGCGATGTACTTGTGGTAGATATTTTCGACATTAAAGCCAACGATGGCGGATAGTTCCGCCAGTTGCGATAGCTCACGCAAATGCCGTTGGGCCTTTGCGGCCATTTCATTGGCTTCAACGGTTTTATCGATGAGCGGTGTGATGTCACGGGCGATGGCCACAGCGCCGGTGACTTTGTCGCCGGTGGTGATGGGTCCAAAGGAGACTTGGATGTGGCGGTTGGTGTCGGCGATGCGCAGGTAACTCATGGCCCGCTGGCCCTGGAAGACGCTCTCGAGGACGGTATCTAGCTCGATATCGAAGTCGACGTTGTGCTGGCGCAGGGTGCTGGCAAAAATTTTGTGCTTGACCGGTGAGGTAGGGGTTTCAAACAGCGCCTGCCATTCGGCGTTGGCCATTTGGACGAAGCCCTTGCGGTCAATCATCACGACTCCATCCTGGATGTTGGCAAGGATGATACTGAGTTTATCTTGGTCGGTCGCCTGCTGGCTCGGCTCAGATGGTCGGGAAGATCTGGTTGGCATACCACACCGCCTTTCGGTATAACGGTAGCATTGCGGCCGGTTGGTACTCAAGCATGAGACGGATCAGGGATTGAGGTGGGATTGGGCTAGGATGTCGTTGAAGTCGTTGGCGTACTTGCTGTTTTCGTTTTGGAAGATAATGACTTTGTCACGGATCGGTATGATGACCATGCGGACAATCTTTTTCTCGCTGAAGCTGCCGGTGAGATCGTAGCCGGGAAGCCCTGAGACGGTAATGACGGTTTTCTTGAGCCGGCCCTGCTTCACCTGCTGGTCGTACTGGTTCATGAATTGGTCTTGAGGGGTAGCTTGCAACATGATACGGGCGGCGTTAGGTTGGTCAACGTTGTCGACATTTTGGACGAAATCTGGCGTGAGCTGAAGATTAACTTGCGTGCCATTGGCACGTTCCACCACGTAGCTGGCCCAATTTTTGGGGAACTTGATATCGAATGACCCAAAGGCGACGGGCGCAATGTATGACCGGAACGGTGTACCGGCGAGTTGAGCGTACGCGTCATCATCTTCTTGTTTTTGCGTGGCTTTGGCGCTGGTGACGGCGGCGGTGAGGCGTTGGTTGGCGGAATTGCGCGTATTGACGGCCTGGTTGTAATAGACCATGGCCATCAGCCCAAATACCAGCGTGCCCAAACCAAACAGCACTGAGGTAATGAGTAACGGCGATGGGCCGCTGTGCCGGCTGAAGGTGCTGGCACTATAGAGCGGGCTGGGCGGCGGGCTGACTGGTGAAGCCGAAGGGTTCATTAAGCTTATGCTATACTAGTGGCTCGGCCTTTTCAATTGGGCCATAGCAGTAGACGCTGGCGGTAGCGTTGGTGCGGATGGGCTGGCGGGGTAGTTTAAACACGTATGATATTACGATGGTGGGCTGGGTGATTTCGGCTTGGAGCTTGGCATCTAGCCGGTCCATGTACTTATCGAGCAAGAAGACGTAAATGATATCGGCCGGTGGCAGTTTGACTGTCCACAGGTTGGCCCAACGGATGGTCACGCGGCGGCGGTAGCGCCAGCATACCGCCCACGACACGAGGATCATGATGGGATTAATTTCGTAGCCAATGGCGGTCAGTCCGCGCTGGGCGGCGGCGTAGAGCAGGCGGCCGTCGCCGGAGCCCAAGTCAATAAGTGTTTGGCCGGCTTTGAGCTCGGCCAGGTCAAGCAGATGGCGCCGGTCTTGGCCGAGGATAGGCACATAGGGGGCGCCGGTGAAACAGGCCACACCAAATCCCACTAAGAGCAGGGCGATGACAAAAGGCCACATTGGGTTTAGAACAGGCCTGCTTGGCCGTCGTCGGCAGCTGGGCTCGGGGCAGCGGCTTCAGCCTCAGTGAGTGCTGGCGCCGCCGTGAACTTTTGCCGGATTTTCTCTACGCGGTTCTCAACCTCGGCCAGATGCTGACGCAGTTGCTGGGCGAGCTCCATGCCTCGCTCAAACTTGGCCAGGCCCTGGTCGAGGTCGGCGTCCGATGATTCAAACCAGGTGGTGATAGCCTCAAGTTCGGCCAGGCTTTTCTCAAATTCGAAGGGTTTGGCGGTCATGGGCTAATTGTAGCACGCCAGATCAGGCTAGACGTGGTCAGCTTGGCGGGTGGTGGCATCGAGGCGGCCGTTAGCCAGCTCGATGGCGATGGGGGCGCCGGCCGGAATGGTTGAGGCGTCGCGGACAACGTGGCCGCTGTGGCGCACGATGGCATAGCCTCGCTGCAGTACGTTGGCGGGGTTATAGCCGTGCAGGAGCTGCAGCAGGTGGTCTAGCCGTTGCCGCCGGTCGCTGATGACCAGCCGGTCGAAGGTGGCGAGCCGGCTTTCGAGATAGGCGGTCTGGCTGAGATAGCTTTGGCGGCGGTGGCTCAGGCGGTCGAGGCCGCGCCAGAGCTGAGCGGTACGATCGGCTAGGCGCTGGCGCGGCCCGGCGAGGTAGCGCTCCAGCCGGCGGACAGCTTCGGCCAGACGGTGGTCTTGGCGGGCCAGCTGGACCTGCAGCTGGTGGTTGGTGCGCACGGCTAGGTGCGATATTTGAGCGAGAATTTCGCGCCGGTCGGGCACCACGAGGCGGGCGGCGTCGGTGGGGGTGGCGGCGCGCAGGTCGGCTGCCAAGTCGGCCAGGGAGGTGTCGACTTCATGCCCGACGCCCACGATGATGGGGGTGCGGCTGGCGGCCACGGCCCGGGCCACCGGTTCGGTTGAAAAAGCCATTAGATCTTCCAGGGATCCCCCGCCTCTAATCATCACCACGACGTCTACTGGTTGGGCAAGCTGGTTAAAGTATTCGAGGGCACCCACTAGTTGGTCGGGCGCGGCTTGGCCTTGCACGCTGACGTCGGCTAGCTGGATGTCAAGCCCGCCCCAGCGCGAGCCCAAAATCTTTATGAAATCCGCGTAGGCGGCAGAGCTAGCTGAGGTAATCAGGCCGATGCGCTGCGGGAAGGTGGGGATAGGGCGCTTGCGCGCTGGGTCGAACAACCCCTCCCCCTCCAACTTGCGCTTGAGGAGTTCCATGGCTCGGCGCAGCTGGCCTTCGCCGGCAATTTCCACGTTGCGCGCGGTCAGGCTGAACTTGGAAAATTTGGTGACCTTCGGCACGCCCGTCACGCGCACTGTCATACCGTCTTCCAATGGCAGGCGCAGCTGGTGGAGCATCATGAAACAATTGAGTACGTTTTGGTCGTCTTTGAGATCAAAAAAGACGAATTTGCCTTGATTGACCTTAAAGCTCGAAACCTCGCCCTCGATGATGACTTCCGGGTAGGCAAAGGTGAGCGTTTCGTTGATGATGGCTACAAATTGGCTGACAGAGATAGCGCCGGGTTCCATAAGCTGATTGTACATCAGGGGTTAGGCGGATGGGTTCCATTTCGGCGCAGAAGTTGCTATAATCACATAATTATGTCGTCGTTAAACTACTTGGCAATCTTGGGCCGCCAGCCGGAATTGGGGCTGGTTGAACTTGAATCGGTACTGGGCGAGGTCGAGCTGCAGCCGTTTGGGCGAGGGGCGGTGCTGCTTGACCAACCGGTTGAGGTTGACCGGTTTGGGAGCTTGGTCCGGGTAGCCGAGGTGCTGTACCGCGGCCCGGCGGTCGACGCCAGGGAGCTGCCGATTGATGTGGCCGTCTTGCCGATGCGCGAGGGTAAAACGCCGTTCGCGTTGAGTATGTACGGGCTCCAGGCGACGCGCCGCTATGTGGAGACGGTGGGCCTGGCACTGAAAAAACGCTTAAAAGAGCGTGGACCGGTGCGGCTGGTCGAACCGCGCGAGGGTTTGGTGGTGTCGGCAGCTGGTTTGAAGCATAATCAGGTGCTTGAAAAAGGTTTTGAGCTGCTGGTGGTGGTGGCCGGCCAAGAGATGGTGGTGGCGCGCACGCTGGGCGTGCAAGATGTTGACGCTTATGCCGCCCGTGACCATGGTCGGCCGGCGCGCAGTGCCAAGGTGGGTATGCTGCCGCCAAAATTGGCACAGTTTTTGGTTAATACCACCCATGCGCCGGTGGTGGTGGATCCGTTCTGCGGGACGGGCGTGGTGTTGCAGGAAGCGCGGCTCTTGGGCCGGCAAGCTGTTGGTTCTGATTTGTCGCCGGAAATGGTAGCGGCGACGCGCACGAACATGGCCTGGCTCGATGAGCAGCGCGCCGGGTTGCCGGAGGTGCTGGCGGTGGAAACGGCCGATGCCCGGGCAATCAGGCTGCCCGAAAATAGTGCGCTGGTGAGTGAAGGCTACCTTGGCCCGAACCTGTCGGTTTCCCCCACCTCCGACCGTCTGAAGGCAATGCGCGCTGAATTAAAGGCTTTGTACAGCGATTGTCTGCGCAATTGGGCGGCGCAATTGCTGCCCGGCGCCGAAGTCAGTCTTTGCATGCCGGCTTGGCGGGTCAAGGGCCACTGGGAGTATCTGGAAATGGTTGACGAATTGCCTCATTTAGGCTACACTCTGAAGAGTTTTGCGCAGGCCACCACTCCCCTGCTCTACGCTCGGAGTGACCAAGTGGTGGGGCGTCAATTATTGTTACTGAGGAAGAATTAAGACATGGCTCATACAAAAGCTGGCGGATCAGTTAAAACAGGCCGCGATAGTATTAGCAAACGGCTCGGTGTTAAACGTTTTGGCGGGCAGGTTGTACGCTCTGGCGGTATCATTGTGCGCCAGCGCGGTACCCGCATGGAGGCTGGTGACGGTGTGGCCGTGGGCGTCGACCACACCCTGTACGCCATGCGTGATGGCGTGGTGAAGTTTTATACCAAGCAAGTTCAGAAGTTTACCGGCACCAAGGTTCGCCGCCGGTTTGTGTCGGTGGTTCCGGCCGAAGACGCCAAATAAAGTACACTAGGTGTAATTACCCGCAGGTTCAAGGCCGAACCAGGCGTAGGCGCCGTCCAGGCTGGCAAAATACTTGAGGTTGGGGCGCCCAATGGCCCGCAGCATCAGATTGGTGCCATACCGCATCCACGGCGAGGCGTCGCCGACCACGGCGCCCTTGTCGAAATCAAGCTCACGGGCCAAACGTGATACCTCGCGGCGGGCGTCGGCGGTGGAGTTGCCCATCCGCTTGAGGTTGTCGATGATATAAACACGCTTCTTGCCGGCCCGCAGCTGGGCGACGAGTGCAATAATTTCGCGCCCCATAGCTTGAACAGACTCGGACGTTTGGTCGTCGACAACGATAATTTGAATAACATCGTCATCGGCCAGAAAAACGTGATTATTCACTTATATTTTCCCAATTTACACGTTAGGCCTAGCATAGGAGCGTGTATGAAAATGGCATCCGAGGCGGAACAATATCGTCGGTTACGGCAGTTGGTACTGCCGCTGCTGGCTAATGCGGCGGTGGGTCAGTTCGACCGTGATGTGCCCGAGATTGGTCGCCAGCCACGTGAGCTGAACGAGCTCTTGATGGGCATTCAGGTGCTTTTGGAAACCATCCGGGAACAGCGGCGTGAGCTTGAAGAAACGCGTGAGCGGACAAGCGATATCCTTACCGAAGTATTGGAGCGGTTTCCGGAGGCAAAGTCGGAGCGGCAAGCCGTTGCCCGACAGCGTCGAGTAAAAAAGCATACATAGCGTAGCGTGGTTCCAGTCGGCCGAGGTGCGCCAGCTGGTGCTGGCGGATGAGCTGTCGGGCGGTGGACAAACTCACAAACTGGGCCTCAGCTACCTCGGAGCGTTGCAGCTGCAGCGGCACATACCGGTGCGGCAACTGTACCAGGTAGTGGTACATGATGTTACGGGCGCGGGCATGTAGGCTGGGCCAGCGGTGGTTGTAACGGTTGACACTGATGAGCTCAAGCTCGCTGGGCTTGGCCACGAGGCCGACCTCTTCTTCTAGCTCGCGAAGTGCGGTGTCTTGCGGGTGCTCGCCGGCGTCCACGATCCCGCTGAGTGAGAGGTCCAGACGGTCGGGGTACGTGGGGATGCGCCGCGACCGGCGTTCGATCAAAATATCGCCGGCTGGCGTGTAAACCAGGACATGCACGCCCCGGAACCACTGGCCGTACCGCATGGCGTGATTGACGTCGACGCGGAACCCGCGCGGCCGGTTGTCGCGGTCTACCACATCAACAATGGGTGTCGACATGGGCTAGGCTCCCGGCGCGGCCTCAGGGTCCTTGAGCCCCAGATGAAACCGGATGCGCTTCATGACATCCGCGATGACCGCCTGGGATTTCACGAGAAACTCATCGGCGCCCAGCTCTTTGGCGCGGACCTTATCGGACGGCTGCGAGAGGGCAGTGAGGATGATGATCTTGGTGTGCGCGGTTTCGGGAGTGTTGCGTAAGATATCGAGCACATCAAAGCCGGAGATGCGGGGCATCATAATATCGAGCAGAATGAGGTCGGGATGGTATTCCAGAGCCTGCTGCAGGGCGGCTTCCCCGTTGGGGCAGTGGCGGACGTCGAAGCCCTCGGCCTCCATGCGGATGCGGTAGGCGGTGGCCAGAGCGAGGTCGTCTTCAACTAGCAGGATCCGCGGGCGGGGTTTACTCATATGCTTACTATACACACATTTCGTACATTGCGCATTGCGTGGTTCTTTAGGCTATGATATTAGCTGATTTTGGCGTTTTGCTTAAGCTTTCGCGGCGGGTTTTGGCGGCGGTGATGAGGGCGTCAAACAGCGGGTGCGGGCGTCCGGGCCGCGATTTAAACTCGGGATGGAATTGGCTGGCCACAAAGTAGGGGTGGTCGGCGTGTTCGATGATTTCCACGAGGCGGCCATCGGGCGACAGGCCAACGAACTTGAGGCCGGCGGCTTCGAGCTGGGTGCGGTAAGCGTTGTTGACCTCCCAGCGGTGGCGGTGGCGTTCGTTGATTTGTTTCACGCCGTAGGCCTGGCCGACTTTGGATGTAGGGTCAAGCACGCAGGGGTAATCGCCGAGGCGCATGGTGCCGCCTTTCTCAGTCACTTGCTTTTGGCTGTCCATGAGGGCGATGACGGGATACTTGGTGTCGGGATCGACCTCGGTGGTGTTGGCGCCGGTGAGGCCGGCCAGGCGGGCCATCGCAATTACGCCCATGTGCAGGCCGTAGCACAGGCCGAGGTACGGCACGTTATTTTGAATGCAGTAGGTGGCGGCGGCAATTTTACCTTCAACGCCGCGTGAGCCAAAGCCGCCGGGAACCACTACACCGTCGTAGCCGGCATCGAGCAGGCTGGGGTCT
>DATDME010000034.1:0-4135 GCA_036518915.1 Candidatus Saccharimonadia bacterium
AGGAGCGTGAAACCACCTTCTTTTTTAATGATTTTGTTTAACACGAGTGCTCACCTCCTTAGTTTTTGCGGTCACATAAAGCCAGTGCTTTATTTAAGCTTAGAATAAAGAGCTTACGGTTATTTGTCAAATGTAAATGAAGAACTACATTACACCGAGTTACCGATGCTGGAAATAGGCCCGAACACCGAGATCACAATAAAGCCCACCATCCCGCCAAGCACAATGATCAAAATCGGCTCGATAATCGATGAAATACCGGCAATCACGGTGTCTACCTCTTTTTCGTAAAACTCCGCTAGCTTGAGCAGGATGGCGTCCATTTGGCCGGTTTCCTCACCAACGCTAATCATCTGGCCGACAATCGCCGGAAAATGCTTTGATTCCCGGATGTGCTCGCTCATGGGCCGGCCGTTCTTTACCTGCTGCGCCACCACCGCCAGCTCCTCGCGGTACACCGAGTTGCCCAGCGCGCTCTTCGTAGCGTTAATGGCGTCCAACACCGAAATACCCGAGGCCATCAGCGAGCCAAACGTCCGGGCGAACCGCGCCACGTTGACCTTCATTAAGATTTCGCCAAAAATTGGCGCCTTCAGCATCAGCCGGTCGACGGTTTTCTTGCCGCTCACGGTGGCGCGCCAGCGCGCAAACACCACCACGCCGCCCACGATGCCGCCCAGGCACATCCACCAGTCGGCTACCAAAAAGTGCGAGATGGCTAGCATCGCCTTGGTATAAATCGGCAGCTGGGCGCCGGCGTCCTCAAAAATGCTCGAAAGCTTTGGCACAATCACCGTCATTAAGAACACGAATGCGCTCACCGTCGCCACCGTAATCACCGACGGGTAAATCATAGCCGACTTCACCTTGGAAACAATTTCCGCGTCTTTTTCTTGCTGGGTGGCTAGACGGTCGAGCACCTGGTCCAAAATACCACCGACCTCACCGGCCTTCACCATGTTCACGTAAATTGGATTGAACACGTCGGGGTGCGCCGAGAGCGCGTTGGCCAAAGTGGCGCCGCCCTCCACTTGTTTGGACACATCCGCCACCACCATTTTCAATTTTTTGGAGGTCGACTGCTCGCGCAAAATATTTAATGACTGCACAATCGGCACGCCGGCGTTAATCATGGTGGCAAACTGGCGGCTGAACACCACCTTGTCCTGCATTTTGACCTTGCCGGCCAGCAGCCCGCCGATCACCGGAATGCCGGCCAAGCCGCCGCCGCCAGTTTTGCTCAACTCTTCTTTCACCAGGATGGGCGTCAGGCCCTTCTCAACGAGCCCGGCGGTCGCCCCGGCGCGGTCAGGCGCAAACACACTGCCCTTGACCACCGCCCCCGATTTATCCCTTGCGCTGTAGCTAAATTGACCCACGTCTTATCCCTTAAGGCAGTATGCCAATGGTGCAGAACAAGGCACAGCGAGCACCGCAAACGAGGCGTACATAGACGTACGGTGAGTGCGGAGCGGAGATGTAACGAAGTTATGTGCCATTTGCATATTGCCTTACTCGCGCGTCACGCGCAGAATCTCTTCAATCGTGGTCTTGCCCAGCAATGCCTTCACAAACCCGTCTTGTTGCATGGTTAGCATGCCGGCGCGGATGGCCGCCATTTGGATGTCATCTGAGGTAGCGCGGCTCACAATCATTTTCGACACGCTGCTATCAACCTCCAGCACCTCGTAAATGCCCATCCGGCCCTGGTAGCCTTGGCCGCCGCAGGTTTCGCAGCCGGGGCCGGGTTTGTAGAGCAGAAATTGGCCAGACTTTAATGACTTGGGGTCGGGCGCGGTTGGGGGCGTGGCGGGCACGGGCGCCGGCGCCACTGCCGCGGTGGCTGGGGCGGGCACATTTTGCGCCACGCCTTTCTTGCCGGCGTCGTCGGCGCTGCGGTTGAGGATATTCGGGTCGGCCGCGATCTTATCCAGGATACTCTTGGTGGTCTCAATGTCGTGCTCAGGCGTAATGACTTTGCCCTTCTTGTGCTCGGTGGCCACAATTGTCCCGTCGCCCTTGCCTTCCTTGGCCGGCGCGGCGGCTGCCGGGGCGGGCGCGGGGTCAGGCGCCACGGCTTCGGGCGTGCCCTTAATCTCGTTAAACCGCTTGAGCGCGGCATCTAACTGAAAGTCGCGCTTAATATTTGAGAGTTCAACGCCTTCGGGCACGTAACCCACCCGGCAGGTGGGGCACAGCCGCCGCACCAGACGTTGGCCAATCACGGTGTTCACCGTCGAGGCAATCAGGAACGGCTCAATTCCCATATCCAGCAAGCGGGGCAGGGTGGTGGCGGCGTTGTTGGTGTGCAGCGTGCTCAGCACAACGTGGCCGGTTAAGGCCGCCTGCACGCCCAAATCGGCCGTTTCGCCGTCGCGGATCTCGCCCACCATAATAATGTTGGGGTCTTGCCGCAGCAGGGCCCGCAAACCGCTGGCAAACGTCATGCCGGCTTTGGGGTTCACCTGGGTCTGGTTGACGCCGCTCACCCGGTACTCCACCGGGTCTTCAATGGTCGAGATATTCACGCCGGGCGTGTTCAGCATGCTCAGCACCGAATACAGGGTGGTACTTTTACCTGAGCCGGTCGGCCCGGTCACCAGGGTCATGCCGTGGGGCTTGTGCAGGTTGCGCACGATGGTTTCCAGCGCGTGCCCGGTGAAGCCCAGCTCTTCCAGGGTAAGCGCCTTTGACGACTCATCGAGAATACGCATAACGACTTTTTCGCCGTCCATAATCGGCAAGGTGCTCACGCGCAGCGCCACTTGTTTCGACCCAATCGCAAACTTAAACCGGCCGTCTTGCGGCACGCGGTGCTCGTCAATTTTGAGGTTGGCCAAAATTTTTATGCGTGATACCACCGCGGCCAAAATTGGCTTTGGCAAGGTCATAGTCTCGCGCAGCACGCCGTCCACCCGGTACCGCACCTGCACAATGGTTTCACGCGGTTCAATATGGATATCTGACGCCCGACTCTTTACTGCGTACTCCAGAATCACGTTGACCGTCTTGGCGATGGGCGCGTCTTCTGCCAAATCCTTGGCGGAGACTTTTTCCTCCGAGGCATCAGCATCAGCGCTGGAATCCTTAATGGCCTGGGTAATCTCGTTGGAAATGCTGCCCTTGTACTGGTCAATCGCCCCCAGAATATCCTGCGGGGTGGCGATGTAGGGCTTAATCTTGCCGCCCACCTGCTTGCTAATGAAGTCATAGGCCTGAAAGTCTTCAGGGTCGGCCATGGCCAGCTGCAGCTGGTCTTCTTCCACGCCAAACAGCACCACTTGGTACTTGCGCGCAATGCGCTCCGGCACTTTCAGCAGCAACTCGCGCGGGATCTTAACCTCGCTCAGCTCAATAAACGGCACGTCAACGCTGGCGGCATACAGCTTAACCAGGTCTTTTTCCGAAATGAGTTTTTTGCGGATGACATTCCCCAGCAGGGTTTCTTTATCACCCTCCTTGGGCATAGCAGCTTCGAGGTCTTCAGGTTTAACCTGACCCGACTTTACGAGTAACTGCTTGAGCTCAGCATCTGATATGCGCATAGATACTACGATTGTAGCATAAGCGGTTCCGCGAGGAAGAGCCCGTATGCGCCGGCCCCAAAACCACCCGTCGCCACCCCCCCAACCCACACCCCCGCCACCGTGGTACCAAATTGACATTTTTTGTAAATTTGGTACCACCCCAGGCTCAAAACACGAGCAAGTGGTACATAATACAAAACCGCCACATTGACAAATGTCAACATACGACTTACCATAGCCAAGACCCCAGCGCCCCGTTGGGGCGCTTTGTTCACAGCTCAGAAAGAGGTGAGTGGCTCGATGCCCTCGAGATCTCCGAGAAAGATTCGACCCTGGTGGGCCGGACTCGCTGCGCTTGCCGTCCTGGCGGCAACAGCGGGCGGGACTACTGCAACCACCAGCGCCAACACGGCGGGTGCACTTCACACGCTGCAGGCGGCCGTCGCTGTGCCGCCGGGGCCCGTGCTCACGGTCGCCGGCCCGGCCGCCAATGAGTCGCCCACGGCGCGACACATCACGCCGACCGTCCCCGCACCGTGGGGGCCCAGCGTCAGCGAGATCCGTTACCGGGTCATGTACTCGAACGGGACCGTGGCATACACGATCTC
>DATDME010000035.1:0-5359 GCA_036518915.1 Candidatus Saccharimonadia bacterium
TTAGCTGGTTTAGATTTGTTATTCTTGGACTGGGTAGAATACATTGTTAGCTCCTTCAAGCTTCATTGTACCTACCCGCTTTTTGCACTAATTTTGAACTAATTATTATGCAAGCTTACACACTGAAAGCTTACAGTACCCGCGGGCTTCCGCCCGCGGTTTTACGCTTGGTAAGAACAAAGTATTAGTCCCGCCGCCACAACTCCGCGTCCTGCGCCCGCCGCGCCAACCGCCAGCCCGGCGTCTGCGCCAGCGCCGTGCTCAGCTTGTCATCCAGCTTGCTGAGCACGGCGCACTGCACATTAAAACGAGCAAATTCTTCGCGCATGGCGTCACCGCCCTTCAGCACCTCCACATACCGGTCCAGGTATCGGCCGCGCGGGCCGCTCCAGCTGGGCATACGGCCGTCGATGTAATCTGGCACGCCCGGCAGCGCCCAAATCATCAAGCCGCCGTAGGAATAATCGTTAAACACGTGGCCCTGGCAAGGCGCCGCCTTCAAATCTTGCAACACCAGCGTCGGCCGTGCCAACTGTACCCCACGGTCAAGCGCCGGCGGCTGCCATAACAGAAACAGGGGATAGAGCACGCCCAGCGTCACATCAAACACAACCACCACCCATACCGACCGCCGCACGAACACCATAGCTGCTCGCACGCCCTCATCTGCCACGCCGAGCGTCCCCACCACCAGCAGCGGCATGTGCCGGTTTGACCACAGCGCCGCCAGCACCAGGCCCGCCGACCGCAGCCAATCAAACGTCCGGCGCTGGCGGGCCAGCAACAGCACCGTAATCACCGCCAGCACATAGGGCATAACCGCGTAATTCGGCGCCAGCGGCGCCCATTCCACGATGTAGCCCGCGATTTTCCCGTCGCTCATGGTCCGCCACAGCTCTACATACACGCACAGTCCATATGGGTTAACCAGCGTCGCCGGCACGGCCGCCAGCCCCCACAAAGCCAAACGCTTGTCCCGCTTTACCGCCGCCGCCAGCGCCACCATCGCCAGCCCAATCGCAAATCCGGCATGCACATTGGCCCACACCAAAAACAACGGCACCAACAGCCAGTACCGCTTGCGCCCAGCTCGCACCACCGCCAGTACCAGCGCGAGCCCGAGCGCCGTCCAGGTTACGCCTCGCACGCCCACATACAGCAACAATCCGCCCAGGGCCAGGCCCGCCGTCGCCCAGCGCAACCGCCGGCCCGCACCCACCGGCAATGCCAACGTCCACAAGCCCGCGTACAAGAAGCCCAGCCACCGGTACCCCCAAGCGTGTGACACCGCGTACATCACTACATCATTCAGCCACTCGTGGTTGACCCAGGCAAAATCCCGCGCCGTATACGTAAATACGTCATAGTGGGGGACGCCGTGCGCCAAAATATACTCGCCCGACCGGTAGTGCCAGCCAAAATCCGGATCCACCCGCTGCGTCGCAATAAACGCCAGGTAGCCAAACAGCCATACCCCCAACACCCACGGGCTCCAGCGTCGCCACCACTCCTGCACACGGTTCATACGACTCATCATACCAGCCGGCATGACCCCCGCCGCCGTGCTACCATCGAAGTATTGTGAACGCCGCGCCCACCGACCTCCAAGCCAACCGCAATTTCGCGGTATTAAGCGTGATTATTATGCTCATGGGGGCGACGTTCCTGGCATTGCTTATCCCAGCCCTTAACCAAGCCCGGCTCGGCCTAGCCGACCGTCTCGCCACCGCCGGCCAACAGGCCACGGCCGGCCAGCAGACCGCGGGCACCGAAGCCCAGGCTGATTACCAGCTGGCCGCTTGGCTCAACCCCAACAACCACCAGGTGCAGCTCATGCTGGCCCGCCAGCAACTAGCCGCCGGCCAATCCGACGCCGCCCTCAAACACCTCGGCCGGGCCGGCAGCAGCCGCGACGTTGCCCGTCTCAAGCTGCAAACCTACATTGAGCTTGGGCAAACCACCGCCGCCGCAGAGGCCGCTACCGAGCTCGCTCAAGCCCCCGGCACCCCACCCAGCGACCTGTTGCTGGCCTGCCTGGCCTACGCCACGGCCGCCCGGCCCGGCGATTGCACACCGCTGACAGCCCGTGTCAGCGATTCTGAGGCCCTCCAGCGCATGCAGCGGGCGCAGGTGGGAAAAATACCACTGGCCGCCGAACTATACGCTACAGGCCTTCTGAAAAGCTCAAACGCAATATTAGCGAAAGAGCCTACCAGCTTTGAGCGCAATTTGCTGCTCGGCCGCATTAATTATCAGCTACACACCGCCGCCGCCCTCGAAACCGCTCATGACTATCTCACGGAAGCCGTCCAGCTCGACCCTTCCTCAATTGCCGCCCACCAACTTCTAACCGCCGTCGCCAAAGACACCGGCCGCGCCACCGAAGCCTCCAACCAAGAAAACCTGGCCTCCAAGCTCATTGCCGGCCGGCCTTAAAAATCCTCTTGCATCATAAGCGCTTCAGGTATACTCTATTGAACCATCACGCCGTATCAGATAGTTCGGCCTGAAAGCCATCAGGCCAGCCGAACGGCCGTGATGGAACCGTCTTGTGAAAACGGTTTTGATTAATATTTTCAAAATCGCATAATTCGACTCGTCTCTCTGCCCGGAATACCAAACAGTCATGCATCAAGCCGCCTGAACGGGCATAAACATCGCGAGTATGAAAAACATCAATTCCAAATTTAGTAACCAAAGTTACTAAGTTAGCTTAAAAATACGAACTTTAGTTGCTATTTCAAGCCAGCAATAATCTCATCGCAAATCGGCTACCAGCTCAAGCGCCAAACAAAATAATGCTCCCGGCCTTACAACCGAGAGCACTATTTTGGCGGAGAGGGTGGGATTCGAACCCACGGAGGCCTTGCGACCTCACCGCATTTCGAGTGCGGCGCACTAGTCCACTATGCGACCTCTCCAATAACCCGCCCAGCTTAGCACGAAAATCGCCTGCAGCTCAAGCGCCAAGCCATTCTGCAGCAAAAAATTCCCACAGCTCAAGCGCCTACCCCTATTTCAAAAAAACAACCAAAACTTATAAGGTTAGAAGCAAGCCTGGTTTTCCACTGCGTTTCCACAGCCATGTGTATAAACCGAATGCTTACCGAACAGGTAGTTACCGCTCAATAACACGCGCGGATGCAATCGCCTGCAAGACTTCGTCGTGAGCCACGCCATTGCTAACCACCGCACCATTAATCGGCCCGTTGTACAGTTGATCGCGGCCGGTCACGTCGGTGACCCTGCCACCTGCTTCTTCAACGATGATTTTAGCGGCGCCCAAGTCCTCTGGCTTATTAAAGGCAAAAATTGCCGCTGTCAACTGTCCGCTGGCCACCAGCATCGACCCCATAATGAATGAGAACAAGCTAAACGGACGGACCTGCCGAGCCACAAGAGCCGCCCTAAGATCGGCTAATGACAGCGCGCCCGGCACCCCCGTCAGCATCTCTAAATCAACATATGAATCGGTTAGTCCATGGTCTGACACGTGAATCGGGGATCCATTCAGCTGCGCTCCACCACCCGCCGTCGCCGAAAATAATCGGTCTTCAAATGGATCATATACCACCCCCAACACCGGCTGCCCGTCATGCAGCAAGCCCAGTGAGAATGTCGAGATTGGTAGCCCCAAAGAATATGGCATCGTGCCGTCTACCGGATCACATATCCATACGTACTCCCGATCAGCCTCATACGAAGCCTCCTCACCATGAACCCCATGCGCCGGGTACGCGGACTTCACCCGATCAATTACCAGCTGGTTGATCGTGGTATCGGCGACTGTCAATGGCGTGCTATCAGACTTCCATTGCGTATCAATATCGGCGGCACGAAAATATCGCTTCATGATGGCGCCGCCTTCGCGTGCAATCCCCATCGCAAACTCTAATTCAATTTCGTATTTCATACCGTCGAGTATACACAAAACAGCACCTCAATTGAGGTGCTGTTAATAATTCCTGGTGCGCCCGGCAGGACTCGAACCTGCGACCCTCAGCACCGCAAGCTGATGCTCTAATCCACTGAGCTACGGGCGCGTACCAAACGTACCGAGAAATAGTACCACAATTCTAAGCGTTAGTGAAGCCCTTTAGAAGCGGACGTAGCGCGAAAATCGATCGATCACGTCTGGGTTGCGGTCCACCCGCGGCAAATGCAACTCCATATGCCCCACAATCTCATCGATATCCTGTTCATCAAACAGGATGGACACCCGTGGGCTAAACCGGGCCGCCGGCTCAAGGTCAACCGTATGCCACTCCAAGTCAGGAATCACGCCAAACGACTTAAACTCCGCGTACGGGTGCAACCGCCCATCAATACTGATGCCCTGAGGACTCACCTCATACGTCAGCACGCGCGGCGGCTTGCGGGCGTAAATCACTACCGCTAAAGCAGTTACACAAAAAAGCCCTATTTCAAGCCAATAATGGAAAATTACCGCCACAGAAACCATAATTACCAACACGACCACCACCATAAAATACCACTGGGCGCTTTTCTGGTGGTGCACGTATTCCGACGCTTGCCAGCGGAAAGCCACTTCCGTCGCGCGCAACTGCTCCAGCTCTTCCGGTGAATAGGTTGGCTCATCGTCATCTTCTGCTGGTGGCGACAGTTGCGAACCCGCATCAGCAATCGACATTTCTGCGGGCGGCTCAACCGGCTGTTCCGACGCGCCATCAGACACAACCGTAGTTCCAGGTTGCGCTAACGGCGGCTGAGGCAAGTCTTCGGGCATATCGGCTCCTCTTACGAGCATTATGCCGCGTCGCTTTGGATAGCACAAGTTTCCGCTCATGCTTAACTTTCAAGCGCGAGCCGTGTAAACTAAGGCGCGTACTTGCGCGCCACCAGCCCAACAACCCAAGGAGGGGTCGCATAGTGGCCGAGTGCGCCTGTCTTGAAAACAGGAGACCCTGCAAGGGGTCCGTGGGTTCGAATCCCACCCCCTCCGCCAATGAAAACGGCCCTGCCTCTGCGTAGGGCCGTTTTCATTTGATGACTGGGGAGTGGGGAGTGGGATGAGAACCTTGGTTCGGCGGATGAGGAGCGCAGGAAAACGGACAAGTTTACTTGGACGATTTCCGAGCACCGCAAGGAGGTGGCGGCAGCCACAATCCCACCCCCTCCGCCAAAATAAGGCTCCCGCCAACCGGTCGGGAGTTTTATTTTTTGCTGGCTTACTAACCACCCTCAAAATTAGTAACTAATACCAACCCAACCTAATCCCTGTGTAATCATCCCAACTTTGCTGCCCACTCGAATCCCACCCGGCCCTTAAGGACGTCCGGATGGGCGCTTAAGTACCGACAACGCTCCACGAGTAGTTGTTCCATTTCCGGTAGAGCGG
>DATDME010000036.1:0-7980 GCA_036518915.1 Candidatus Saccharimonadia bacterium
ATGGTGCGCGATCTGGGGTAATATAGCCATATGAAGCAAACCCTCGGACACCTCTATTTTGTGGGCATTACCGGCCATGCCATGCGCGGGCTGGCCTGGGCCACCCACGAGCTCGGCTACACGGTCACTGGCCTCGACGAACCAGCGACCGATCCCGGCGCCAGCTGGGTCACCGAGCATGGCCTCAAATGGACGCGCGATTTTAAGCCCGAATACCTTGAAGGTGTGACGGCCATTATTGTGACGGGCGCCCACGTCAGTGACGATGCCCCGGTAATCGTAGAGGCCCGCGAGCGCGAAATCCCTATCAAATCCTATGCCCAGCTAGTGGGGGAGTTAACTACCGGCGCCCAGGTAATTGCCGTGGGCGGCACGCATGGCAAAACCACCACCACCTCGCTTATCACCTGGCTGCTTGATGCCGCTGGCCGCCATCCTGACTACCTCGTAGGCATACGGCCGTTCAACTTTGACACCAACGTACGCCTTACCGGCGCCAAAATCGCTGTAGTCGAGGGCGATGAGTACCGTGCCAGCCCGCTCGAGCAAAAATCAAAATTACAGTACCTCCATCCCGACACACTGGTGCTCACGAACGTGGAGATGGACCATCCCGACTTCTTTGCCGATATTGACGCCGTAAAAACGCGGTTCCGCGAAATCATTACCGCCCTGCCCAAAACCGGCCGCCTGATCGTCTGCAACGAGAGCCACAATGCCCTCGAGGTCGCCAAGGCCGCGCCGTGCGATGTCATCACCTACAGCCTGCACGATGGCGGCGATTACCAAGCCCGCGACATCGCCTACCTGCCCGCCGGCATTGAGTTTGACGTGGAAGCCTACGGGCAAAACCTCGGCCGGGTAGCGGTACCGCTGTATGGCCGGCATAACGTACTAAACTCGCTGGCTGCCACTTGTGCCGTGCTCAAATCGGGACTCAGCCTGACCGACGTCATTTCCGGCGCCGAGGGTTTTAAGGGCGCTTACCGCCGGTTTAACCTGCTGACAGATCCCGACGCGTCCATCACCGTCATTGATGACTATGCGCACCATCCCACCGAGGTGGCCGCCACCCTGGCCGCTGCCAAGCTGCATTTTGAGGGCCGGCGGATTGTGGCCGTGTTCCGCCCGCACACCTACTCGCGGACCGCTGCCCTCCTGCCCGAGTACGAGCAAGCGTTTACCTCGGCCGATGAGGTATTCATTACCGATATTGAAGGGGCTCGTGAGGCCCATCTCGCCCATACCGTCTCCGGCCGTGACGTGGCCGACCGGGCCGGCGCCAACGCCCATTACTCGCCCAGCCGCGAGGCCTTGTTGCACGACCTATCCGCCAACTGCAAGACGGGTGACGTGGTGGTATGTATGACAGTATCAGGGTATGAGGATGTGGCCGGAGAGCTAGCCAAGCAATTGAACGAATCAGCATAAAGGGTAATGGTCGGCATCCGCCGTCCGGCACCAATGAACCGGGCCGGACGGCGGATGAGTTGCTGACGTGAGAGGGTGTGGACCGCGCTACTGCTCGCTGAGGTGTCGCTTGACGCGAGCCCTCAGTTGCCGCAGCTGCCCCTTAGTGGGAGGAATTCCCATGCTGAGGCCGCGCTCTCGGGCCCAGGCCTGAACTGCCTTTGGACCGCCGAGCCCCGCGATGAAGTCGCAGACCTCGCCGTCCGTGGGCCCGCCGGCCTCGGCCGGGGGCACAATGCGCAACGTGGGCACCAGCAAGTTCGACGACACCCACATGTTACCATCCGACAGTTCCAGGGTGACCCGGCCGGTATCGGGGCTGATGCGCGCGACACGGCAGATGCCGAACTCTCGATGCCAAACGCGGGTACCATACCAACCTTGATGCCTGCCTCGAGCATGCGCTCATTGCCAAGCTCGGTGAGGATGCGATGGGCTCCATCGCGGTCGGTGCCCTCAGGGAACGAGATTCCGTTCAATCGGGCAGCCCCTTCCTGGCTCGGGCTCGGCCGACTTTTGACCGATGGCCAACGGCGCCGGGTCATCCCAAGCCGTTGCGGCGAAGGTTATCAATCCTTTGATTTGGCGCACTGATACGACCACATACGGGCCGTGCCTACATCAACCTAGGCACCTTGTATTAATGTCATTGTCCAGGTACAATTAGTACAACACGTGCGCAGAGCGCTTTTTTATATGCGCCCATTTTCGCCAGTCGTGACACAAGAAAGGATTAACTAACTTCCATGCCCCGCCAGTATTCGCTCGAAAACACCCGCAACATCGGCATTATTGCCCACATCGACGCCGGTAAAACCACCACCACCGAAGGTATCCTGTACCGCACCGGCAAAACCCACAAGATCGGTGAAGTCCACCAGGGCGAAGCCACCATGGACTGGATGGAACAGGAACGCGAGCGCGGTATCACCATCACCTCCGCCGCCACCACCTGCTTCTGGAAAGGCCGCCGCATCAACATCATCGACACCCCTGGCCACATCGACTTCACCGTTGAGGTAGAGCGTTCCCTGCGCGTGCTCGACGGCGCCGTTACCGTGTTTGACGGCAAGATGGGTGTGGAGCCGCAATCCGAGACCGTCTGGCGCCAGGCCGATAAGTACGGCGTGCCGCGCATCTGCTTCATCAACAAGATCAATCAAACTGGTGGCGATTTCTACAAATCGCTCGAATCCATCCACGAGCGCCTAAGCAAGCGCGCCTACGCCATCCATCTGCCAATTGGCTTTGAGCAGAGCATCAACGGCGTAGTTGACCTCATCGAAATGAAAGCCTACACCTACCAGAACTACGCTGACCACGAGCTGGTAGAGGGCGACATCCCCGCCGACATGCAAGAAAAGGCTGAACGCTACCGCCAGCACCTCATTGAGGCCGCCGTTGAGGCCGATGACGCCCTCATGGAGAAGTACCTCGAAGGCCACGAGCTCACCACCGACGAGCTCAAAGCCGCCATCCGCCAGAGTGTGCTATCCGGCCAGTTCTACGCCGTCACCGGTGGCGATGGCCGCGGTGTGATCGTGGAGAAGCTGCTGGACGCCATGGTCGACTTCCTGCCGAGCCCCTTGGACATCGGCTCCGTTTGGGGCACCGATCCCAAGACCGGCGACGAAATTGAGCGCAAGCCCGCCGATAACGAGCCGTTTAGCGCCTTGGCCTTTAAGATTGCCACCGACCCATTCATTGGTAAGCTGGCCTTCTTCCGCGTTTACTCAGGTGTACTCAAGAGCGGTTCCTACGTGCTCAACGCCACCACTGGTGAAAAAGAACGCATCGGCCGCTTGGTCCTCATGCACGCCAACTCCCGCGAAGAAGTCCAAGAGGTAAGCGCCGGTGAAATTGCCGCCGCCGTGGGCCTCAAAGCTACCACCACCGGTAACACCCTCACTGATCTTGAGCACCCGGTCATCCTTGAGAGCATCACCTTCCCCGAGCCGGTTATCTCCATCGCCGTTGAACCCAAGACTAAGTCTGACCAAGAGAAAATGAGCAACGCCCTGCAGCGCCTGGCCGAAGAGGACCCCACCTTCCGCGTCCACACCGACGAGCAGTCGGGCCAGACCATCCTCGAAGGTATGGGCGAGCTGCACCTCGACATTCTGGTCGACCGCATGAAGCGCGAATTCAAGGTTGAAGCCAACGTCGGCAAGCCGCAGGTGGCCTACCGCGAAACCATCAAGAAGGGTGCCCAGGCCCAGGGCAAGTTCGTGCGGCAATCTGGTGGACGCGGCCAGTACGGTGATGTTTGGATCGAGCTCACGCCGCTCGAGCCCGGTGGCGGCTTCGAATTCGAAAACGCCATCGTCGGTGGTGTCGTGCCCAAGGAATACATCAAGCCGACCGAAGAGGGCATCAAGGAAGCCCTGCAAAACGGCATCTCCGCCGGCTTCCCGGTGGTGGATGTTAAAGCTAAGCTCTACGACGGTTCGTACCACGACGTCGACTCCAACGAAATGGCCTTCAAGATCGCCGGCTCCATGGCCTTTGGCGCCGCCGCCAAGAAAGCCGACCCAATCATCCTTGAGCCCATCATGAAGGTGGAAGTTACCACGCCTGAGGAGTTCATGGGCGACGTCATTGGCGACCTCAACTCCAAGCGCGGCCGCATCGAGAAAATGGAAGACCGCTCGGGCGCCAAAATCATCGACGCGTTCGTGCCGCTGGCCGAGATGTTTGGCTACACCACCACCCTGCGTTCCATGACCCAGGGCCGGGCCTCCAACTCCATGGAGTTCGACCACTATGAGGAAGTGCCGCGCCAGGTGGCCGAGGAAATCATCGGCAAGCACGCCGCCGCCAAATCAAATTAGCGCCAAGTCCAACTAGTAGCTTTAGGCCCACCAAACGGTCTGTAAGCACACCCCTAAACTGGGGATGCCGTCCATCATTGCGCCTACTCAAATGGAGTGCGGATGCCCCGATTGTCGCTCGTCAAGCCTGACCCGATAATTAGGTTCATCATAAATGCAATATCCGGCGTGCAACCGATCTGCTACCAACTGGAGGTTCGGTGGCCTTCCCGGCAACCAATGGCGCCAACAACTATCAGCGTTCATGGCCGAAACCGGGTGCGCCAACTGGCCACCGAACTCCGCCAGCTTGCACCACTTCAAAGCTGCAGCAACTACCTCTACAATACAGTCCGTTTTGAGCGGGACTGGTCCTTCAACACGCTAACATTTCAAGGAATTGATGGATCTGGACTCGAGTGCCTCCTCAAAGCAGCCATCACGATCGTGAAGACAATGGATGGCCCGGCAGTGGCTCATGTGACCATTCCCGCGACGCCCTTACCTCCCACTGATCAGACGAACCTCTTTAGTCTCGTCCAGGAGGTCCTGCGGGAACACGAAGTCACGGCCATGCGCACCATAACGGACCCCCGACCAAACCGCTAGTTCGGCCCAAACCAAGCGCCAAACAACGCTAACAGAACAGGCCACCGCTGGTCGCGGCGCTCACCCCGACCACGCACACCTGTCCCCGTACGACTCTAAGCGTCGTACGGGGACAAAACATGCTACAGTTAAAACATACCGTAAGTGGAACAATATCTTCTATGAACAACTGGCAGCGCCTGGACACCAAAATCGTTTACCAAAATCCTTGGATTACCGTCCATGAGGACACGATTGTTCATCCAAATAACCGCCCCGGTATGTATGGATGGGTAGAGACGCCGCCAGCGGTGTTTATCATTCCAGTGGACGCGCACGGCAAGTTCGTGCTCATCCAGCAAACCCGCTACGTTACTAACCAGCCATCCTGGGAGTTACCGGCCGGCGGCACCAATGGCCAGGACGCCCTGGCCGCCGCCAAGCTTGAACTCGAAAAAGAAGCTCATCTCCACGCTGACAAATGGGAGCAGTTGCCCCATCAGGTCTATCCCTGGATTTGCTTCGCGCCCGAATACAATCTGTACTTTATTGCCAAAGGCCTCCACGAAGCCAGAGACCCTAAAACCGACACCGATGACGTCATCACCGAGGTTAAGCACGTTACTTGGCATGAAGCCCTCAAAATGGTAAAAGCCGGCGAGATCCACCAAGGCCAAACCATTTCCGGCTTGCTGCTGGCCGGCTTGCACCTTGGCCATATCAAAGCTTAGTTTCCGAAGCATAGCCGGATAAGAGCATATCCGGTATTATTAGGAGAAGCCCACCGCCCGGTGGGTCTCATACGACGACAAGGGGTTTGCGAATGCGTGCAACTGCTGCCGGCACTCGTGCCCGCAGAGTGACCGTGTACGTCAGCTACTGCTCTGCCACCAGAACTATCACGGCAGTTCTGGTCAACAGGCAGGCTTGCAAGCCTGAAGCCAGCTACGTCCTACTGCAGCACGGGTCCATCCCGCCGGCCCGCTCCCGCGGCTGCATAGCAGGTTCCCGCTCCTGTGTGAAGCATGTAAGCAGGTACCGCGACCAGCTCCGGGGCGTCAGCATCGAGGTGGTCGGACGGAATGACCGCGACAAGCGTACGCCCGGCGTCTACATCACCTGTCTGCGCAACGAGCACCTGTCCATCATACACATGCTCCTCAACCTGATCCTCGGGCTAAACCTGATCGACGGGTTCGAGCCGGACCTTGTGATGGGTCAGACATACATGGACAGCATCGCTTCTGATGCCACCAGCGGCCGAACCAGTACGTCTAGCCGGCGAACCGGCCGCCGCGAACCACGCCCCCGAGGGCGTAAGGGTCGGACCAGCACGCTCCGGCTTGCGTAGTCTCTTCCCCTGCCCGTCGCCGGCCCCACGCGCGGCAGAGACCGCGCGTGGGGCTTCGGCCCAAACCGCCACTCGTCGTCATCCGAGCAATGATTCCCCTTTACAACGCGCCCCTTCCGCCCCTATAATAATCAGGTCCAATGCGGGCAGTATTTTTATGTACGCTCGTATTACGTACGCCGCGCATTACATCGTCGCTCCCTCCAGTCCGCGTTCAACGTACATTTAGTACGTCTCACTTGCGGGCTTCAGCCGCTCTTTGTACTGCCTCGGCATACGTCATACGAATGCCTTCATTCCCACGTTTCGGTGGGGCGTGGGACGAAAACTCAAGATCACATTTTTAAGGAGATTGTATGGCTGATACATTCCAGCGCAACAAGCCGCACATCAACGTCGGTACCATGGGTCACGTCGACCACGGTAAGACCACGTTGACCGCGGCCATCACTGCCGTCTTGGCTAAGAAAATGCCAAGCGAGATCAACAAGGCAGTTCCGTTTGAGAACATCGACAACGCTCCCGAAGAGCGCCAGCGTGGTATTACCATCGCTACCAGCCACCAGGAATACGAGTCCGAGAAGCGTCACTACGCTCACGTCGACATGCCTGGTCACGCTGACTACGTTAAGAACATGATCACCGGCGCTGCCCAGGTTGATGGCGCCATCTTGGTGGTGTCCGCCGCCGACGGCCCCATGCCGCAGACCCGCGAGCACATCCTTTTGGCCCGCCAGGTCGGTGTGCCGTCCATCCTGGTCTACATGAACAAGATGGACATGGCCGACCCCGAGCTCGCCGAGCTGGTCGAAATGGAAATCCGCGAACTCCTCGCTAAGAACGAGTTCGACGAGAACGCCCCGATCATCAAGGGTTCTGCCCTGAAGGCCCTGGAAGGCGACGCTGACGCCGAGCAGTCCATCATGGACCTCGTGAAGGCCATGGACGACTACTTCCCGGAGCCCAAGCGCGAAGTCGACAAGCCGTTCCTGATGCCGATCGAAGACGTCTTCTCGATCAAAGGCCGTGGTACTGTTGCTACGGGCCGTATCGAGCAGGGTGTGGTCAAGGTGAATGACGAAGTTGAAATCGTCGGCATCCGCCCCACCAAGAAAACTGTCGTGACCGGCGTGGAAATGTTCAAGAAGCTCCTGCCTGACGCCCAGGCTGGTGACAACGTGGGTGCGCTGCTCCGCGGTGTTGAGCGCAACGACATCGAGCGCGGCCAGGTTTTGGCTAAGCCCGGTACCGTCACGCCTCACACTGAGTTTGAAGCCCAGGTTTACGTCCTCAACAAGGACGAGGGCGGCCGCCACACCCCGTTCTTCAAGGGCTACAAGCCGCAGTTCTACATCCGCACCACCGACGTTACCGGCGCTGTCACGCTGCCGGAAGGCGTTGAGATGGTCATGCCGGGTGACGACATCAAGATGAAAGTTGAGCTCATCGCCCCGATCGCCATGGCTGATGGCCAGCGCTTCGCCATCCGCGAAGGTGGCCGCACCGTCGGCGCCGGCGTGGTGACCAAGATCATCAAGTAAGTTAGCCTCAAGCTACTTCGCAAAAGCGGACCTTCGGGTCCGTTTTTGTGTTGGCTAATTGAACTTGTTCCAAGTCACAAATAGACCTCTTTCAAAACCACAACCATTTGCCATAATGTGACTTGTAGCTATCACAAAAACAAAACAGGTAAATCACGTGGATGAATCAAAGTTCAGTAAGCTGGCTTCTCTCAGGGACGGCCAGTTCCGGCGTCTCACC
>DATDME010000037.1:0-24350 GCA_036518915.1 Candidatus Saccharimonadia bacterium
GTTTGTAATCAAAACCGTGGCCTTTGCCTGTGGTGTCGTCGGCAGCGCCATCTGGAACTTTACGCTGTACCGCTTCTGGGCCTTCAAAGAAAATTAACAACTCCTGCGCCCGCGAGGTATATCGTTCGCATAGGAACAAAAGTTTCTATTATTACGACATACTTTCTAAGTGCAGACCTTATTTTACTTATACAAAGCCATTATTATTACTTGACATCCCATTTCACGTCACGGCAATAGAAACAAAAGTTTCTATTACGGAAGAACTCCTTCGCCGGTGCGCGTTCCATTTACAAGTCGGGAGGGCCAGGATGTCTCTGCCCGCCCGAACCGGCCAGCCGGCACAAATTATTCCGGCCCTAGGCCCTAGTACGACAAAGCGCCACCGACCAGCGTCGATGGCGCTCGTCGGTGGCACAGGGCCATCACTTGGTCGGTCTGAGCTCCCGCGGGGTGGAGAGGAAAAGGCGGCCATTATCCGCAGGGTCCGACAGCGGCACGTGCAACACAAACGTATGCTCGTGACCGGTGACCTCGTCTACGACCCGGCCGGTGACCACCACGACGTCATAGTCCCCACTATCGCTCTGAACCCGAGCCACAGCAAGGGGCCTAAGCTGGAGCGGGCGCCTGTGCGGAACTGCGATACTGAACGGGTCCTCGGTCTGGCCGGCCAACATTGCCGGCAGCTGGCTTAGGTCGGGCAGCCCTGCCAGGTGAATCACCTCGGGATATGCTTCCGGATGCATTGGCGGCAAGTCAGGCAGGGCCGCCTCGCCGAGTGTCAGGACGGCTTGCTTCAGGTCCCACTTGCCGTTGGTAAGGGGAGCCTGGAAGCGGCCGGGTTGCTCACTGCCATCCACGACGAAAGTTCCGCTGACCACGGCCGCCTTTTCCAACAGCGCTACTCTGTCCGGAACCAGCTCGGCTCCCATGTGAGCGTCCGGAGTAGGCTCGTTGAGGTCGAACAGCAGCCCTTGGGGGAGAAGCGCGACGATCTCCCCTACGATCAGGCCGATATCGGCGAATGCCGACACGCGGAGCGTGCGGGCGGATGCGTCGGTCGTGGGCTCCTGCCCCGGGGGTTGCATGGTTGTCAAGATAACTCCCTTGCGGATCGTGGCGCCGCGGAGTTGGGCGCCAAACCATCATAAAATAGTCAGACACGTTTGACAAGACGCTCAAAATATCGCTTAGGAGAGATGCGAGAAACGTAAGAACTATGCCATAATTAGACCAGTTATGGATATCCGACCACCGCAGCGCCCACCCCAGCCCCAGCCCCAGCCCCAGCCCCAGCCTCAGTCTCAGCCGCAACCTGCGCCCCAGCCCCCGGCGCCCCTGCCACCCGACGGCTCTGATGCCTGGATCGGCCGCACCATCCGAGTGGGGAAGTTTCGGATCGTCCTCACCAGTAAACTGCTCATCATTGCCGGCGCGAGCCTGGTTGGTGGGCTGGCCGCGGCGTTTGCCATGGTTTGGCTGGTGGTGCGCCCACCGGATGCCAAGCCGGTGGCCAACCTTAAAGCGACCACCACGAACCGGCCGGCCACGCCCACACCAACGCCCATCCCCACGGCCGCGCCGGCGGCGCCGCTAACCGGCCTGGACACCACTGCCGAAGCCGCCGCCGCGCCGGTTGTGGGCGTGATGATTGAAAACCTCTACCCCGATGCCCGCCCGCAATCCGGCCTGGGCGCCGCCGGCATTGTTTATGAAGCGCTGGCCGAGGGTGGTATTACCCGCATGATGGGCCTCTTCCAGGCGCCCTATCCCGGCAGCCTGGGGCCGGTGCGCAGCCTGCGGCCGTACTACCTCGACTGGGGCCTGGAGCGGGGAATTGCCGTGGCGCACGCCGGTGGTAACGAAACGGCGCTCGCCTCAGTCATTCCGTTGGGTTTGCGCGATATTAATGCCCTGCTCTACGACGGCACGTACTTTAAGCGCACCCGCGACCGTGTCGCGCCGCATAACCTCTATACCACCAATGACCTGCTCAGCCAGATTGTCGCCAAGCTTGGCTACGCTACGCCGCCGGGCTTCAAACCCTGGCCACGCAAGGCTGAGACGCCCAGTACCAGCCCGTCGCATCCCGACATTAAGATTCCGTTCTCAACGGAGGCCTACCTGGCCGAATATCGCTACAATGCCCCTAGCAATGACTACCTGCGGTTCGAGGGTGGGCAGCCGCAAATCGACCGCAACACCGGCCATCAAATTGAGACCAAAAACCTCATTGTGCAGTTCCACACCGTCACGTACGGCACCCAATCCAACGGCAAAGAAGACGTGCGCTACACCATGATTGGTACCGGCAAGATTCTCGTGTTTATGGACGGCGGCCTGCTCACCGGCACCTGGAAGAAAGACTCCGATAAATCCGAGACCCAATACTTTGACGACTCCGGCCAGCCCATCGCCTTCAACAAAGGCACCACCTGGATCAGTGCTGTGCCTACCGGCACCAACGTCACGTATTAATTAGGCGCCAGCGCGAATAATTGCGGCGGGCCCAGCTACCACCTATGCTGGAGGCATGGCATTTGAGCCCACCTTTTTCTGGTACGACTTAGAAACCTCCGGCCGCGACCCGCGCCGGCACCGCATTATGCAGTTTGCCGGCCGGCGCACCACGCTGGATCTGCAGCCGGTAGGCGAGCCGGTCAACCAGCTGGTGCGGCTAGCCGATGATGTGCTCCCTGAGCCCCAGGCGGCCCTCATCACCGGCCTCACGCCGCAGGCCACCGCCGGCGGTCTGACTGAAGCCGAGCTCGTGAAATTCTTGCACGCCGAAGTGCTCACACCCGGCACCATCATGGTGGGCTTCAATAACATCCGTTTTGATGATGAGCATCTGCGCTACACCTTTTATCGCAGTTTTCATGACCCCTACGCCTGGTGCTACAAAGACGGCCGCAGCCGCTGGGACCTCCTGGATGTGGTGCGATTTACTCGCGCCATGCGGCCCGACGGCCTCGAGTGGCCGCGCGATGACAACGACGATCCCATCAATACCCTCGCAGAGCTCGCCAAAGTCAACCGCCTCAAGCATCTCAAGGCCCACGACGCCCTCAGCGATGTGGATGCCCTCATCGGCGTGGCCGGTCTCATTAAGACCGCGCAACCCCGGCTCTGGCAATACTTGTTTAATGCGCGTGGCAAAGACGGTGTGCTCAGTGTCATCAAACCGCATGCGCCCGAGCCGTTCGTCTATGCCAACGGCATGTATGGCCGCCAGCATGACTTTACGACCGTCGGCGTTCTCATTGGCGATGACGGCGCCGGCGCCTATTACGTATATGATTTGCGCGTCGATCCGGCGCCGTTCCTAAATCTCACCCCAGCCGAACTCAGCTTACGCCTGTTCACCAAGCGAGAAGAACTTGAGGCGGCCGGCCTCACCCGGGTACCAGTCAAAACCCTACGGGTTAATAAATGCCCGGCCGTGGCGCCTTTGAGCACGCTCACGCCCGACGCGGCCGCGCGGCTCCAGCTCGACGTCGCCACCATCAAGCAGCATTGGCAAGTCCTGCGTCAGGGGTCACTCGTCGAAAACATTGCCAAAGCCTACGCCGCCCAGCCGCCGTTTACCCCCTCGGGCGACGTGGACGCCGCGCTCTATGATAATTTCATTAATGAAGACGCCGCCTGCGCGCAAGTCCGCGCCGCTGACGAGCGCACGATTGGCCAGCTGGCGCCCCGCTTCCAAGACCCGCGCCTGCCCGAATTGCTCACCCGCTACAAAGCCCGCAACTTCCCCGACGCCGGGTTCAGCGACACCGAGCGCCAGCAATGGGAGGCCTACCGCACGGCCCGCATCCTGGCGGATATCGAGCCCTGGTCGAACGAGCTACATGACTGCTATTTCCAGGCTGGTCCGGCCGGCCAAGCGCTGCTCACCGACCTGCAGCTCTGGGCCGAAAGTATTTATCCGGCGGAAATTTAGCCCAAGCACGACGAGCGCCACCGACCAGCGTCGGTGACGCTCGTCAGTGGCGGAGGCAGCCTCTCAGGGAGACGGTCGCGACCTCCAGGCCTAGGGGCCCGACACGTTCGCCAACGATGATGGCGCAGGGAGCGGTCTGCCGCAACATCCAGGAGAGTCTATGTACGCGCACGTCGCTGCTGTCGGCGTGCGGATCATAGTGTGCCCATAAGCACGCTGGCTCGCGACCATGGGCGGGTGTAAGCTCTAACTGAGCGTACGCTGAGGTAGGCGAACCTGGGGGTGTCAGTAGCAGACCCACACCTGGAACGAGGGACTGAAGCATGGGGCGGTCGTGCGAGAAATTATCTGCACCTGGCTGAGGCTGCTGGGGCAGAGCCACTCGCTTGTGGCTCCCCTCGATTGGTCGCGATAGGCTGTAGACCGGCGCCCAGTCCGGGCTGGTGTCGCTCTCGGGGGAACCGGGAAGACCAGCCGGTGTTGCAGCGGGTCCCGTTTTAGGACCTCTTCGAGGGCGTCGCGGTAGGCCGGGTTGGCTGGGTCGTCCTCGTGCTCGTTTAGGATGGCGAGCGGGTCATCCTCGGCTGTCATGGGTGCCCCTTGGACGGGGCTTAGTTAGGACCAAAAGATTATAGCAATACTGACACAATTGACATAGCGGCAGAATGCCAAAGCACGCCGTCTTGAATGTCTGGCACGGCTTACGGCTTATCCTCAGGCCTGCGCTGCTGGCCCACACTATGCTCGAGCCGGCGCGTCATTAGCCAGCGGATTCCCAGGAGAACGCCGGCCACGCCCAGCGCGAGCGGCAGGGCAAGCACCAGCCAGGCCTCACCGGAGAGCACATCGCCTCGCGCCGCCGTGGCCGCACCCGAGCCGGCCGCCTCGGAATTGTACCAATGGTACGTTCCAATGCCGAACGCTATGATTGCAAACGTGAGTAGCGTAGCCGTGAGCTTACCGAACCTCATGGCTGTGCCGCCAGTTCTTGCGCGCTGCCCCAGGCCCGCATTTGCGCGACAATGTCGCTCAGTTGCAAGCCGCGCTGGGTCAGGGTGTAGTGCGGATGGGCCGGATCAGCCGCGCAGTCGCGGGTGAGGATGCCGTCGTGTTCCAATTCCTTCAGCCGCAGGGCCAGGGTACGCGGCGAAATCCCGCCCAACGACGTCTCAAGCTCACTAAACCGCCGCGGTCCATCTAGGAGGTAACGGATGATGAGCAAGGTCCACTTGCCGCCCAAAACCGTCATGGCCCGGCTAACCCCGCACACGGATTCACTATAACTATTAGTCATGTTGAAATTATAGCAAAGTTTATATACTATAAAAAGTATAGTAATTTACAGAGTAAAGTAATTGCCAAAGGAGAACGGATGAACATCCAAGTTATCGTCGGCACGACCCGGGAGGGACGCCAAACTGAGCGTGTGGCGCATTGGGTGGCTAGCCAGGCCCGCCAGCACGCTGGGTTTGACGTTGAACTCGTTGACCTGGCCGATTACGACCTGCCGCTGTTTGCTGAGCCCATCAGTCCGCGTTACAATCCCGACCGCCGGCCGCTGCCCGCCGTGCAGCGCTGGCTGGATAAAGTGGCCGCCGCCGACGGATACATCATCGTCACTCCGGAGTACAACCACTCCATTCCGGCTGCCCTCAAAAATGCCCTGGACTACCTTGATTCCCAGATCGCCAAAAAGCCGGTGGCGATTGTGTCCCACGGCGCAGCGGGCGGCACCCGGGCCGCCGAGCACCTCAAAAACATCCTCGTGGAGGTAAAGGCGGCGGTCGTACCTGAGGCGGTGGCGTTTATGGGCCGGCCCGGTCAGGCACTCAGCGCCACCGGCGAGCCCACCGCTGAACTCGCCCCGTTCAACACGGCCGCCCTCGACACCACGCTCACCGAGCTCGCCTGGTGGACAGCCACCTTGGCGGCCGGCCGAGCTGCTACAATGGTGTCATGAAATTACAGGTCCGCACCCAGCGCTCCCGCCAAGTCATCGATATTACCGACCAGCTCGACGCGCTCATTCCTGAGCACGTTTCGGGCGTGGCCGTATTAACGGTTCTGCACACCACAGCGGCCGTCACCACCGCCGACCTCGACCCCGGCACCGACCAAGACCTGCTCGACTTTCTCGACCTCATTACCCCCAACCGGCCCTGGCGCCACCCGCATGACCCCCAACACGTCCCCGACCACTTGCTAGCGAGTATTATTGGACCGTCAGTCACGCTGCCAATCGAACAAGGCCGTTTGCTCCTGGGCGCCTGGCAGCGGGTGGTTTTGGTGGAGTTGGCCGGCCCCCGCCCGCGCCAGCTCAGCCTGACCATCCTGCAAGCATAGCCGGCACCGGTCCTCAACCTGTAGCTGCTACGCGGCAAAAAAGCATAAGTTAGGGGAAGCGGGGGCTGGGAATGTTCCCGGCCTCCGCTGTCATCACATACCGAGCCGCGCTCTCGCTCTTGGTACCACCGGCCGCACCATCTCCATGAGCGGCATTTTCACGGGACCGCCAGCCAGAACCGGCCATTTGTCGCCGACATCCTGGCCTGTCCCGAGAAAACCTAGCCGGTATAAAGAGCACGGCAGGCGTATATGGTACGACCAGCAGCCAGAGCATGTTGCCCTGCATGCAGCGCAGCACCTCGCTGCCTGGCCGATGGACCTGCTCGGCCCAAAAACCTGGCTTAGTGCTCGGCCATGTGACGGTATGCTCAGCCAGCACGGCTGGGGTAATATTCAGGTCCAGATTGACGTATAGCCCCCCGCAAAACAAAACGTGTGCCCTCACCGTGCTCGTGAGTTCAGGATCGATCACTCCTCATTCGCTGTATCACCGGATACAGCTTGCTCGGTTCGACCGATCCTGAATCACCCGAATCATCGGTGCGAAAAGACACGTTTTGTTTTACGGGGGCGATAGGTCGCTCGAAATGCCCCCAGATGCACGTGCGCAATCGCTGGGCGCATCGCTTGACGTCGCAGGGCGCACACGTTGTGGCAAGGTGTTCATTCCTCACCACCCTACATTCGGAGTTCGCAGGATGCCCGACGATGACATGACGAGCCTTGGCATTTTAGCACACCCAACCTATACTTATGCCATGTCAAAAATCGGTACCACTCAAGTAGAGCGCATCGCCCGGCTGGCGCGCATAAATCTCAGCCCAGAGGAAGTTGCAAAAATGTCGGTAGAACTGGGAACTATCATGGAATTTGTTGAGCAGCTCCAGTCCATCGACGTGACCGATGTTGAACCCACTGACCAGGTTACCGGTTTAGTGGACGTCTGGCGCGAGGATGAGGTCAAGTCCTTTGGCGACCGCGAGCTTTTATTAAAGAATGCGCCGCAAACCAAAGACGGTTACATTGTGGTAAAGCGGGTGCTCAATGGCTAATCACGAAACCCTCAAACGCCCTATTAAAGACTTGGTGGCTGATGTCAAAGCCGGCAAGCTCAGCGCCGTCGAACTGGTGCGGGCCAGCCTGGAGCGCATCGACCAAACCTGGGACTACAACGCCATCATCGAGAAAAACCCCCAGGCCCTGCGCGATGCCGAAGCCATCGACAAGCGCATCAAGGCGGGGGAGGATTTGCCGCTCGGCGGTATCCCCTATATCGCCAAAGATAACTACCTCACCTTCGACACCCACACCACCGCTTCCAGCAATATCCTCAAGTCATACGAGGCGATTTATGAGGGCCAGGTCATTAAGCGGCTCAAAGCCGCCGGCGCCATTATGGTCGCCAAAGCCAACCTCGATGCCTTTGCCCATGGCTCCTCCACCGAAAACTCTGACTTTGGCGTCACTAAGAACCCGGTGGACCCCACCCGGGTGCCGGGCGGCAGTTCTGGTGGCTCCGCGGCAGCGGTCGCGCTCGGCCAAGCCTGCTTCGCCACCGGCACCGACACCGGCAGCTCCGTCCGTTTGCCTGCCAGCTTTTGTGGCGTCGTGGGCATGATGCCGTCGTATGGGCTCGTCAGCCGCAGCGGCGTGGTCGCCATGGGTAGCTCGTTTGACACCATGGGCGTGCTCACCAACCATGTCGAAGATGTCGGGTACCTGTTCAATATCACGGCTGGTAAAGACCCCATGGACTCTACCACGGTTGAGCGGGCCGATTCCTACCTGCTACCCGAAAAGCCCAAGCCGCTTAAAGGCCTCAAGGCAGCCGTCATCAAAGAATACATGGCCGAAGGCATCGACCCCGGCGTGCGCGCTGTCATTCAACACTCGGTTGATGAAATGAAGGCCGCCGGCGCCGAAATTCACGAAATTAGCATTCCCCTGCTCGAAAAGGCCCTCGGCGCCTACTACATCCTGGTGCCGGCGGAGGTGTCTTCAAACCTGGCCCGCCACGACGGCGTCCGTTACGGTTATAGCTCGCCCAACGCCACCAACCTTGAAGAAACCTACTTCCTCAGCCGCCAAGAGGGTTTTGGCGCCGAAGCCAAACGCCGCATTATGATCGGCACCTACGTGCTGTCGAGCGGTTACTACGACGCCTACTACAAACGCGCCCAAAAAGTCCGCACCCTGCTAATTAATGAATTCAAAAAAGCCTTTGAAAAGTACGACGTCCTGCTTGGTCCGGTCGCGCCGACGCCCGCCTTCAAGATCGGTGAGCGCGCCCAAGACCCGGTGCAAATGTACCTGGCCGATATCTGCACCGTGGCCGTGAACCTGGCCGGATCCTGCGGCATCAGCGTCCCAGCGGGCGAATCCGATGGCCTACCGGTGGGCCTGCAAATCATCGGCCCGCAGCAGGGCGAAGTAAAAACCCTCGAAGTGGCTCAGGCCACTGAAACCTTGCTCGCCAAACAAGGCGCCCACGCGTGAATTCAGCCGCCGCCTTATTCGCTTTTCTCGTAGTGGCATTAGTGGGGGGAGTGATGTTAATGGCGGTCGTAGCTAGCGGCAGCAAAAAACACCGGCGCGGCGGCGGCTCGCGCGGCGGATCGGGCCATGGCCCGGCCTACGTCGCCCAGCCCAAACTGAGCCGCGAACAAGTCCGCGAGCGCTGGGCCACCATTGAGGCCATGGCCGCCGGCGGCGGCCCGGGCTTGCGCCAGGCCATCCAAGAGGCCGACAAGCTCCTCGACCTCGCCCTGCGCCAGGCCGGCGCCCACGGTGACACCATGGGTGAGCGCCTCAAATCCGCCAAATCCAAGTTCACCAACTACAGCTTTTATGATGGTGCTTGGCGTGCCCACAAACTGCGCAACGCGCTCGCCCACGAGGTCGGCTTCGACCTCGTGCCCAGCCAAGCCCGTGAGGCCCTCCAAGATTTCAAATTCGCCATTAATGATCTGGGAGCGATGTAGCGCATGACCGACCGTCTCTACATGGCTATCGCCGCTAACGGCGTGGTGGCCACCAACCAAGGCGAAACGCCGTGGGGCGAGGCCTCGTGGGACAACTTCATCCGCGAAACCAACGCCGCCGGCAACCTCATCATTGGCCGCCGCACCTACGACGTCATGGAGAGCAAGCACGAATTTGACCTGCTTGACGCGAGCGTTAACATCATTGTCGTCACCTCCACGCCGCTGGTCGATCCCAAAGTTGTGGCCGTGCCCAGCCCGCAAGCCGCCCGCGAGGCCGCCCACGGCCTGGGCGCCAAAATCGCCCTGTGGGGCGGCGGCCCGATGCTGGCCACCTCGGCGCTCAAGGCCGGCCTGCTCGATGAAATTTGGCTCGACGTCGAGCCCATCATCATTGGCAACGGCCGGCCGCTCATCGCCACCGACTTCATCAGTACCCTGCACCTGCTCTCGGCCAACAACTACAAAGACGGCGTCACACTCAAGTACGAGGTGCGCCATGGCTGACACTGATTTGGTGGACATTCTTGATGAAACCGGCGCCGTCACGTCCCAGGCCCCGCGGGATGCGGCTCACCGCGACGGCCTGCTGCACGCCAGTGTGCATGTATGGTTTGTCACGCCCGACCGCCAGATCATTTTTCAGCGCCGCGCCAATGACAAGGATACCTACCCGGGCATGCTCGATGCTACCGTAGGCGGCCACGTGGACGCCGGCGATGAAATGCTGGCCACCGCACTGCGCGAGGTCCATGAAGAAACCGGCCTCACCTTGCAGCCCAGCGATCTTGTTGAGCTCACTACCTTCCGCGTCGCCGAGATTACCTTGGACGGTGTCCGCTATTACCGCACAACTATCCCGCACTGCAGCCTAATTACGCTCGATAACATTATCCCGCAGCTTATGGAGCGCGATCGTCTCACACATGGCCAGGCAATTTTGCGCGGCGCAGATGCGGTATTGGCGGCCATTCAACAGCTTAAGCCGCATGTTACTCGTTATCGACCGGAATTCCGCCTGGCCAGTAAACCAGAAAAGGGCAGCCAAACCATCGTGGTCATGGCAGACCTTGAGCACAATGACGAATTTCAAAAGGCAGTCGGGGAGGCCTTGGGCTTAACCATCCCGCCCCGACCAGCCCACGTCACGCTGTATACCCTAGAAAACGGCAAACCAATTGGACTGGCTGATCAGCAGCTGCTCGATCGCTACAGCCGTCCAATGACCGATCCTGAACGAGCAGAACTAAAAACCCGCATTCCCCTTAACGAATTACTGGAGGCAAAATTATGATATTCACCATCCCTGGCGCCGGCGAGCTAACCATCAACACCATCATTCTTGACCTCAACGGCACAATTTCGGTGGGCGGCCAGCTCGTACCTGGCGTTAAGCAGCGCTTGCACAAGCTCAAATCCGCCGGTTACCGCGTAGTGTTATTCACCGGCAATACCCGAAACGACGCCGACGAATTGGCTGCCGAGCTCGGCATTGAGTGGCGGCTCGCTCCCTCCGCGCACGACAAAGCGGTCGCCGCGCAAGAGTTTGATCCCGCTACTGCCGTCTCCATCGGCAACGGCCGGATTGATCTAGAGCTTATGGAAGCGGTAAAATTGAGCATTGTTACCCTGCAAGCCGAGGGTGTGCATGTGCAGACGCTGATGGTCTGCGATATTGTCATCCCCACCATCACCGATGCGCTCGACCTGTTCCTCGATGATAGCCGCCTCATTGCAACGTTAAGGAAGTGACCATGAAACCAGAACTCAGAGCCAAATACGAAGCCGTTATCGGCATTGAATGCCACGTCCAATTGGCCACCCAGTCAAAACTCTTCTGCTCGTGCGACAACGATTCGCGCGAAGCTGAACCCAACACCAACGTCTGCCCGGTGTGTTTAGGCCATCCCGGCGCCCTGCCGGTGCTCAACAAGCGCGCGGTCGAGCTGGCGCTGCGCCTGGGCCTGGCCCTCGGCTGCAATTACGACCAATACTTCGAAAGCGGCAAGCAGGGCCTGCACACCAAGTTCGACCGCAAGAACTATTTCTATCCCGACCTGCCCAAGGGCTACCAAATCACCCAGTTCGATGAGCCGATTGTCACGCATGGCGCGGTGGAGTTCCCGTTAGACGGCAAGGTCAAACGGGTTGGTATTACCCGCGCCCATCTCGAGGGCGACGCCGGCAAGCTGACCCACCCCGAGGGCCGCGACTACTCGCTCGTTGACCTTAACCGCGCCGAAACGCCGCTGCTCGAAATTGTCAGCGATCCCGACATGCGCAGCCCGCAGGAGGCCAAGGCCTACGCCCAAGAACTCTACAATCTGGCCCGCTACTCCGGCGCCAGTGACGCCAACCTCTACTACGGCAACATGCGCTTTGACGTGAATGTGAGCGTGCGCCCGGTTGGGACCAAAGAATTTGGCACCCGCACCGAAACCAAGAACCTGAACAGTTTCAAGGCCATCGAGCGGGCCGCGGAGTACGAAATCCGCCGCCAAATCGTCCTCATCGAACATGGCGATAAGGTGAAGCAAGAAACTCGCGGCTGGAACGACGCCAAAGGCGAGACCTACTCCATGCGCTCCAAAGAGGACGCCGACGAATACCGCTACTTCCCCGAGCCCGACCTGCCGCCGGTCATCATTACGCATGACATGGTGGCCGCCGCCCAGGCTGAACTGGGCCTATTGCCGCGTGACCTGCGCGCCGAAACGGCCGCCGCCAAGCTGCCGGTCAACGAGGCCGAAGTGCTCGTGAGCGACCCCGACGCCGCCCTCGTCTGGCACGAGGTGGTTTCGCAGGCCCCCGAGCAAGCCCGCTTCGCCCTCAACTGGCTCAACGTCGAGCGGCCCAAGCTGGCCGAGGTCAAAGGCCTGACGCTCCCCGAGTCATCCGTCACGCCCGCTGTGCTCGCCAAGGTAGGTCAGATGACCTCGGCCGGCGAGCTCAGCTCCACCAACTCCAAAGCGCTGCTTGAACACTTCTACGCGCGCGACATCACGGCCGACCCCGCCGCCGTCGCCAAGTCCAAGGGCCTCCTCCAAGAATCCAACACTGACGAGCTCGCCAAGGTGGTCGAAGCGGTGATTGCCGCCAATCCCCAAGCCGCCGCTGATTACCAAGCCGGCAATGCCCGGGCGTTCGGCGCCCTCGTGGGTGCGGCCATGAAGGCCACCCAGGGCAAGGGCAATCCGCCGCTCATCACCAAACTGCTCAAGGACCGGCTTGATTAGCCTGGTACGCCGCCGCTAAGGCCTCGGCCTGACGAACATTCAGCTGATACATGGCCCGGCGGGTGAGCGCGCCATCAATTACGTTTTGCAATTGGCCGTAGGCCATTGACTCGGCGCGCAAGCGCCGCCAGCCAGCTTCGGTAATGTCATACACGTCACGCCAAGCTCGCGGCGAGGCTATGGTTTCTTCGCTACGGAGGCTAACCACCAATCCACGTCGGTTAAGCTGCTTAACCGCCGCCGCCACACGTGGGACAGACGGCTGAAATTGCATAAGTGACGCGCCCGCGATCCTCCCGGCCAAGCCATAAATATGGCCCGGCTTGTTACCGAGAACTATCAATATCCATATTTCGGTGATGTTCAAGAAGTTGGAATACATGCGAACATAATACGAACTAATTTTACTAATTTCAATTCAACTTAGTAAAACGGTTTACTAATTTTATGGGACATAACATCAGGAGCGGTAGGCTCCCAAAGCACCACAGGCCCGTATGCTACAATGACCGTAAGCGCTATGAATCTCATCGACCTTAGTTCGCCATTTACGGACCATATTCTCGACGGAATTAACCACCTGGTGCCCCGTCTCCCGGGTGTGCTGTTTGATTTGCTGTTGGGAATTATTGTCATTCGCGTGATGGTGCGACTCTCCAAACTGGTTATGAAGTGGGTGCGCGTCCCGGCCGGGCTACGTGGGGTCATAAACTCCATTTTTGAGTCGTTCCTCTGGGTGCTGCTGACGATTAACGTGCTGAGCGAACTGGGCTACAGCGGCATCATTTACTTCTTCTCGGGCTCCATCGCCGCCATTGGCATCGCCATGGCCGCCGGCGGCTCCACGTTGGTGTCCGACATTGTGGCCGGCATTTTTTTGGCCCGCGACATTGATTTTAACGTCGGAGATGAAGTAATTGTTGGTGAGACGCCCACCCAAGGCATCATTGAGCGGATGGACGCCCGCCGCATCCGCCTGCGCGATCAAGATGGCATCCTGCACGTTATCCCCAACTCAGTGGTGGAGCGCAAGGAATGGGTGCTTATAAAACGCCGGGCCGAGATTTCTGCCCTTGCCAGAGCGGCAAAAGTCGCTAAAAAGCTTGGTGCTGCTGCCCGCGAAAAAAACGTCCGCTCCACGTAATTGGAAGATTACACAGTGGTAAATAGTTGCGCGAATGACTTAGGATAGCTAAGTTAGAAGATATAACGAAGAGACCCCCGTGACTACTGTTGAATCAATCCTCGTCATAATTTTGGCCGTCGGGTTCGCGATTTTACTCATATTGAGTATTATCATCGCCAGCCTCACTCTAGCGGTACTGCGCCGCATCAACCGCATTTCCGAGAAGGCTGAGGCGGCAACCAGCAATATTTCTGAAGCCGCCGCCCTGGTGAGCTCCAAGCTGGCGCCGGTGGCCATTTCCACGGCGTTGGGATTGATTGCCAAAAAATTTAAGTCCCGGAAAGGAGACTAACACTATGAAACGATCATTTGTCAAAGGTACCGTGATTGGCGTCGTGCTGGGCACGATTGCCGGCATCTTGCTCGCGCCCAAGAGCGGCAAAGAAACCCGCAACGACATCAAAGACAAAGTCCGTGGCACCTACCAAGATTTTGTCACCCGCTTGGAGGCTATGAGCGACGAAGTTGGCGGCCGGGTAGATTCACTCAAAGAAGCGGCCAAAGACCTCACCGGCGAGGCCCGCGAAGAGAGCCAGGAGCTCATCCACCGCGCCGAAGTGCTCAAGCAAGACCTGCGTATTTCGGCTTCAAACCTGGCCAAATCTGGCGCCGAGGCTAAAGATGGCGCCGTTAAGCAAGTTAAGCAGCTCCTTACCGAGGGCGCTGATGTCATGAGTGAGCTGGAGCGCGTGACCCGCAAGCTGGCTAACTCTGCCAAAGGCAAAGTGCAAGACGAGTTCGGGCACAAGTAATGGTTTTGCTCGAAGAACGTCCCGGCCATTCCATGAGTAAAAGCGGCGTCAACTATGAGCGGCTCGGCAAGGCCGTCGAAGACGCGCTCATCCTCGACTATATTTATGTGTTGCACAGCACGCGCCGCCAAATCTGGAGCTCGTTTATCCGGGGATTGTTCGCCGGTCTCGGCGGCGTAGTAGGTGCCACCGTCGGCGTGGCGGTGCTGGTGGCTCTGTTGCAGCTGTTTGGCGGGGCGCCGGTGGTTGGCCATCTGTTCCAACAGATTGGCAACACCATCGAACACGGCCAAAGCAAGTAGCATAACCCCGAGCCTCCCTAAAAACCCGGCCCAGTGGGCCGGGTTTCTCTTTAACACGTCAGGTGGCGCTAGGGATGATACGGCTTGAACAGTCCAGCAAAGTCAAACTCCGCGACAGGCGGTGCAATCACCGTGCCAGCGGGTGCTTGAGTAGCCTCTACCTTGTCCATCATCGCTTTAATATCACCACCCATGAGGGCACCGGTCTTGTAATTCCAGCCGCTACAGTTCGACACGCTATAAAATGCCCGGTTGGACTCGCTCGAAAGATCAAGTAAGTTTTGTTTCAAGTCACGGGCACACATCCGCTGAAGCGAGTAGTTGGCCACCCAGTAGTCATATGGCCGCTGATTAATGAGCGTTAGCCCCACAACCGTAACGACGTTGCCCAGCAGGGACACTGCCAGCACCAACCCAATAATCCATTGCTTCCGGGAAAAATTCTCATACCATGACTGCCGTTTGCGAAGTAAGCTCATAAAAGCACCTTTCTTATCTTTTTGTAAGCATAAGCCGTTTCGAGAACGTGCGCAATAGTCATAACATTATCTGCCGGGCAATCCAAGACTGATCCCGGAACCGGCTTATGCTAACCTAGATATAGTTAGTTGTGAGGGGGTTCGAAGTTCGTCGTGCCAGATGTAGAAACAGCCATAGTGCCAACACCGGGTGAATTTGTTCACCTGCACAACCATAGCCATTATTCGCTGCTCGACGGCTTGCAAAAGGTGCCGGGCATGCTGGAGCGCGTCAAAGAGCTGGGCATGACGGCGGTGGCCATCACCGACCATGGCACCCTCTCGGGTACGGTGGAATTCTACAAAGCCGCCAAGAAACTGGGCATAAAGCCGATCATTGGAATTGAAACCTATGTGGCGCCGCGGGGGCACCTCGATAAAGCCGGCCGTCAAGACCTCAACCCGTACCACCTGATCCTGCTGGCCGAAACCACCGAGGGCTACCATAACCTCGTTCGCCTCACCACCATCGCCCAGCTCGACGGCTTCTACGGCAAGCCCCGCATTGACCACGAACTGCTCGAAAAGTACCACACCGGCCTCATCGCCCTGTCGTCCTGCGTTGGTGGCGAAGTGGGTTCAAACCTGGAGAGCGGCAACTTCGCCGAAGCCGAGCGCATCGCCCGCTGGTACGACGCCACCTTTGGCCGCGGCAACTACTTCCTGGAGCTCCAGGTCCACGAAGACGAGTGGGACGTGCAAAAACGCGTCAATGACCAGCTGATTGAGCTCTCGGAACAGACCGGCATCCCCATGGTCGTCACAGCTGACTCCCACTACTCGAGCCCCGATAACCGTGACGCCCACGAAACTTTGCTCTGCGTGCAAACCGGCAAAACCCTCGACGACAAAAGCCGCATGTCGATGAGCATGCATCTGTACATCAACTCGCCGGAGGAGGTGAAACAGCGGTTTGCCCGCGTGCCGGAAGCCGTTGCGAACACGGTCAATATCGCCGAGCGCTGCAATGTGGAGCTGGACCTTGGCAAAATCCTCATCCCCACTTTCCCGGTTCCCGAGGAGGGGCTCGACGAGCGCGCTTACCTGCACAAGCTGTGCTGGCAGGGGCTGGCTTGGCGCTACGGTGGTATCCCCAAAGAAGACATCGTGCATATTACCGAGGCTAAGGCGCGGGAGCTTGTGCCGCCTAGAATGGTCGAACGGCTTGAGTATGAGCTGGGCATCATTGGCAAAATGGGCTACGACGGCTACTTCCTCATCGTGGCCGACTTTATCAACTGGGGCAAAAACCAAGGCATTATTTTTGGGCCCGGACGGGGGAGCGCGGCTGGGTCGATTGTGTCGTATTGTATGAACATCACCGACTTAGAGCCTTTGCAGTATGATTTGCTCTTCGAGCGCTTTCTCAACCCCGACCGCGTCAGTATGCCAGATATTGATATTGATATTCAGGACACCCGCCGCGGTGAAGTCATTGAATACGTGACCGACAAATACGGCTCAGAGCGGGTGGCGCAGATCATTACCTTTGGCACCATGGCGGCCCGCAACGCCGTCCGCGACACTGGCCGCGTTCTCGGCTATTCCTATGATGAAGTTGACCGCATCGCCAAACTCGTGCCGCAACCCATCCAGGGCCGACACATTCCGCTGGCTGTCTCAATCGGCCTTCAGCCCGGCAAGGGCGATGTACACGCCGATCCAGACCTGGCTAAAGAGTACCAAACTAATCCGCGCGCCAAAAAACTGATTGACCTGGCCATGGAGCTCGAGGGCACCATCCGCAACAACGGCGTGCACGCGGCCGGCGTGGTGATCGCCCCAGCGCCCATCGTCAATTACGTGCCGCTCCAGCGCGCCCAAAAGGGCGGCCCCTGCACTCAGTACTCCATGGGTTACATTGAAGAACTTGGTCTGCTCAAAATGGACTTTTTGGGCCTGAGTAACCTCACCATCATCAATAACGCCCTGCGCATCATCCGCAAGGTCTATGGCGCTATTATAGAACTGGGAACCTTGCCGCTCGACGACGCCAAAGCCTACGAGCTGCTAGCTCGTGGTGACACGACCGGCGTCTTCCAGCTGGAATCGGCCGGCATGAAGCGCTACTTGCGAGAGCTCAAGCCAACTGTTTTTGATGACATCATCGCTATGGCCGCACTCTACCGGCCCGGCCCCATGCAGTTCATTGATAACTTCATTGACCGCAAGCACGGCCGCGCCGAAATTAGTTACTTTCATCCCAAAATGGAAGGCGCCCTGCAGATGACCTATGGCGTGCTGGTCTATCAGGAGCAGGTCATGCAGATCGCCAAAGACCTAGCCGGCTTTACCGGCGGCCAGGCTGACACGCTCCGTAAGGGCGTCGCCAAAAAGAAGCCCGAAGTATTGGCAAAAATGAAGAAAGACTTCCTGGAAGGCGCCATCACCAAATCTGGGGCTGACCCGGCTAAGATGGAAGAATTTTGGACGCAGCTCGAAGCCTTTGCAGCCTATTGTTTTCCGAAAGCCCATGCTGCCTGCTATGCCCTGATTGCCTACCAAACCGCCTATCTCAAAGCCCACTACCCGTCGGCCTTCATGGCGGCGCTGCTCACGAGCGACTTTGGCAATATCGACCGCATCGCCATTGAAGTGGCTGAATGCCAGCACATGGGCATAAAAGTGCTGCCGCCGGATGTGAATCAGTCATTTCTGGAGTTTGCGGTCGTCAAAGAGACCGGGGATATCCGCTTTGGTCTCTCGGCCATTAAAAATCTTGGTATTGGGGCGATTGAAGCCATCCTTAAAGCCCGCGAGGACGGCGGGCCCTTTACGAGCGTGCAAGATTTTGCCACCCGGGTGAGCGCCCGGGAGTGCAACAAGAAAGGCTGGGAATCCTTGGCTAAAACCGGCGCCTTTGACTCGCTGGGTATTGACCGGGGCACCATCCTGCACAACCTCGACCTCATCACGAGTTACGCCGCCAAAGCCCAAAAGAATGCGCTGTCCGGCCAGATAGACATTTTTGGCTCGATGGGCGTGGAAGAGGCCGCGCCGGAACTGCGCCTCGACCCGCCGCCCACGCCCGTTGCCAACCGCGAGCAGCTGATGTGGGAAAAGGAACTGATGGGCCTCTATCTCTCCCGCCACCCGCTCGACGATTACGCGGCTTACCTGGCCGATATGGTCCAGCCCATCGGCCGGGTGGTGCCCGAGGCCGACGGCAAGCTCGTACGCGTGGGTGGCATGATTACCACCGTGCGCAAGATCTTCACCAAAAAGGGCGACGCCATGGCCTTCATTGGCCTTGAAGATAAAACCGGTACCACTGAGCTCATCGTCTTCCCCAAGGCCTTCCAAAAATCCCCTGAAGTCTTTGAGCCCGATAATGTCATTATGGCGACCGGCAAAATTTCGGCCCGCGACCGCGAAGGTCGCCTCACCGAGGAGCCCAAGATTATGGTCGACGGGGCCAAAATTATCAATTATGACCTGGCCAAAAACCATGTGCCGCTGGGTAGCGCGGCCACGGCTGCGCCCAGCCCGAGTGCCCGCCCAGCTGCCGCACCCATTCAGCCCGCCAACCGGCCGGGTTCGCTCGTCGGGGCCCGCAAGCCGTTTCCGCAGGGTCCGCCAACGCCGTCCGGCCGGATGGTTACGCTCACCATGGCCACGCTGGGCGACGACGCCCTGCTCCATGCGCTCAAAGACATCATCCGCGGCCACCCCGGCGACGCCGATATGTTTTTACTGATAGGCGGCGGCCCCGAGGCCAAGAAAATCCGCTTGCCGTTCCGGGTTGACCCATCCGATGAACTCATTGCCGCGCTCGAAGGCCTGGTGGGCGTCGGCCAAGCCGCCCGGGCTTAAGATTCAAACGTCAGCTGAACCCAGACTGTCAGGAGCCCAGTCGATAAACAGGGCGTGACGGTACGTCATGAGGCGGACAGCTGGTCGACCCGGACGAGCAGCTCATCTCGCTCAGGCTGGCATGGAACTGCCCGCAGTGCGTCCGCTTGGCTTCATCCAGTTCCTCCATCTGCGCCAGATCCCGAGCCCCGGCACAAGTGAGCCCAACATATTTGGTGGAGGCCTGGCAGGTTTTGGTTTTAGCAACAGTTGCAACTATTTTAATACGTCCACAGCCTAACCGCCGTGGTACCCGCACCAACGCATCACCGTCCAATTCTGGCACTCTCAGGGAGCTTTGCCATGACGACCGGCCGCAAGCCCTCCGATACTCCCAACGAGAACGAGTCCTACCTCAACCGGCGCGTCAAGCTGGAGAAGCGAATCGCCTCGACCGGTGGTCTCATCGCGTGGCTGCTTTTCTCCGTGACCCTCGGTCTCGCGGGGGCGATCTCTCCGCGCGCCGTCATCCTCTACCCGCTCAGCCGCCAGTTCGAAGTGGGCTATATGCTCACGGTCCTCGGGCTGGCGGGACTCGCGGTCGCCCTCACGACCTGCACGTTTTTGCCGGCCTTGGCCGACCGCCTGAACATGAGCGAGCCGGAGGGCTACCAGGCTTGGCTGCGTGCCCAGCGGGCGGCGACCAGCACTGCCGATGCCGCCCAGTAGCGGCCTCAAGCCGATGGCGGCGGGGCAGCCTAGCCCCGCCGCCGGCCGATTCGGCCCGGGTGATGCGTTGGTGCTCACCTTACAACTAGCTATGAAAAAGCCATCGTAACCGGGCCCGCCAGAATATCACGCCTAACCCTTGATCGCCTCAGTAAGATATGGTAATCTATCTAAGTTATGGAACTCATTACCCAGCTCGAAAAGCAATACCGCAAGCCGGCTTTGCCCCAGGTGCAGACGGGGGACACCGTGCGTGTCCACCAGCTCATCAAGGAAGGTAACAAGCAGCGTATTCAGGTATTTGAAGGCGTCGTTATCCGCCGCCACCGCATGAGCGAGGTTACCGCGACTATCACCGTCCGCCGCATTGCTTCGGGTGTGGGTGTCGAGAAGACCTTCCTGATGCATTCGCCCAACGTTTCTAAGATTGAAATCCTGCGCCGGGCTAAGGTCCGCCGCAACTTCCTGTCGTTCCTGCGCGAGCGCCGCGGTAAGTCAGCCCGCTTGAAGGAAATTGCCTTCGACAAGGCGGCTGCCAACGACGTGACCGTGCCGGAAGCTGTCGCCGACGAGCCCGAAGTCATCGAGGCCGAGGAAAACCAAGACGCCTTGAATGGCGCCGAGCCCCTGAGCGAGGTCACCAACGCCGAGAACCGTGAGGCCCAGGCCGAAGACGAGCCGAGCACCGCCGATGTTGACACCTCAAGCGAGCAAGAAGCACCGGCCGACGAAGTTGAGTCGGGCGTAGACCGCGCCGAACCCGGCGAAGGCGAAGCGGTTAAATCCTAACTGGCACCCGTAGAACCCAGCAACCCCCGTGATTCGTCCGGGGGTTGTTTTGGTATGGGACGCCGGGCCGGTGCGCCGGTGGGTGCCGGTGGCGCAGCGTCATCCCAATTCGACAAAAATTGTCAATTTGGGAACAGACTTCCGGCCATGTGTTACATTAGTAACCGATGCGCCCACCAGATAAACCCACCAAGTCTACCAAGCCGCCTACCAGGTTACCCAAGCTGCCCGCCAAACGGTTGCTTATTGGCATTGATGAGGTCGGCCGCGGGGCTTGGGCTGGGCCGGTCGTGGCGGCGGCCGTGATCCTGCCGCCGCGATTGCGGTTGCCAGCCGTACGTGACTCCAAACTCATGACGCCCCTCGCCCGCACCAGGGCCAACCGCGAAATCCGGCAGCGGGCTTTGGCTATCGGCCTCGGGTGGGTGTCGGCCGCCGAGCTGGACGCCCACGGTCTCAGCTGGGCCGTCAGGCAGTCGGGCCTGCGCGCGCTGGAGGCCCTATTAACCAGCTGGGAACGGCGCCATTTTGCCTATCCCGGTATCGTCATTCTCGACGGCTTGCATGATTATTTGCGCGACACCCCATACGACAGCTTGGCTATCATTAAAGCCGACAACTTAGTGTCCTGCGTAGCGGCCGCCTCGGTGGTCGCCAAAGTCGCTCGGGATAATTACTTGCAGATGCTCGAACGCCGGCATCCTGGCTATGGCTTTGCCGAGCATAAAGGTTACGGCACGCCCGACCACCAGGCCGCTCTGCGCGTACTGGGGCCATGCGCCCAGCACCGCCAAAGTTTCGCGCCGCTAACTGCCTTCGGTCGGAGGTCCACCGCTTGACTACCACCGCCACCGGCCGCGCCGCCGAGCAGCGGGCCGCCGATTACCTTGTCCAACGGGGCTTTCAGATCCTGGCCCGCAATTGGCGCACCCGTCTTTGTGAACTCGATATCGTTGCTCGGCGCGGCGCCATCGTGCACATCATTGAAGTGAAATACCGCGCCAGCACGCGCTGGGGCGCCGCCGCCGAATACATCAGCTACGACAAGACCCGCCGCCTGCAGCGCGCGGCATTAGCGTGGTGCCAAGAACACAGCCACGTCGGGCCGGTCCAAATTGACGTGCTCACCGTTGAAGGCCGCCTGGACCGGCCCAACATTGAACTGCTCGAAGCGGCTATTGCCGGCTAGCTTCCCACTGGTCCAAAAACCACGCAATGTCCTGGCGGTCACGGTCATACCAGTCGGCGCGCATTTCAATACTTTCCACCGCCTGGGCCACGGGCCGAGTAATTAGCACATGCGGGTGCGCCGCAAAGAATTCGCGGACTTCTTTGGCTTTGGCGTGGGTTGAAAACGCGTCGCCGGGGAAGCCGGGGAAACGGTCAAGCATATGGCCGCCCTCGCCGAAGCGGCGCACCAGCTCGTCCCAGTTATCCTGCAAAAACTGCCAGGCAATCTCGCGGTTGTCGCGGGCGCGCCACACCCCGGCCAGACCGTAAACCGTATCCTGTAGGCGGACTTCGTTGCTGAGGGCAAATTCTAGGGTCCGGTGGGCTAGCTCCGGCTGGGTGAAGCGGCCCAAGTGTACCAGTTGGGCCTGACGGGTGTGGGGCGCCTCCTCTTTGCGGTACAAGGCGAGCATTTGCTCATATTGTTCGGCGGCGCCATACCGAGCGGCTCCAAACAACACCGGCGTGCGCACGTTGGGGTCAAGCTGGCCGCCGGCCGCATAGTCGGCAAACCGCTTAAGCGCCTCTTCCTTGGCGCCGGGCACGTCAAACCGCAGCGCCGCGTTTAAGGCTACCGGGCGCAACAGGGTGTCAAAATGCGATTCGCCATCGCGCACGTCCCAGCCGAGGCGTTGGAAATTGGGCTCGGCCAGCCACTGGCCCACGGCTTCCAAACGCCGGCGCTCGGTCTCAGGTTCCACGATACTCAGCAGGCTGCCGAAGCCGTCGTACACTGCCAGCGCCGCGATAAATTCGGGCTCGTCGCGCAGCGCGGCCGTGAGGTCAAGGGCGGCCTTGCTGCTGGTGCGGCCGGCGGCGGTCGTGGCCCACACGTCGCTGACGACACCGAACCGGTCAGCCACGCCCAATGTGCGTTGCTGCAGCGGCTGCTGAAGTGCTGCTATGATGCTCTCGGTGTAGGTCGAGCGCACAAATGACTGCTCGTCGGGGTTGGGCTTGAACCAATCGGCGCTCACTACGGCCTCGGGCAGCTCAGCACCGTCCTGATCCGCCAAAATCTTCTCGCTGCGCCGGCCGCCGGGCAATACCGCCGCCCACGGCACCGGCCAGACCGGCGCCTCGCCGGCCGCCGCCAACTTTTTGGCCTCGCGCGGGCTGGCCACGAATCGCTCCTGCTTCACGAGCCCGTCTTCATACGACAGCAGCGGGAAGCCCGGCAGTAAAGTCCAGGCGTGCATTAACCCTGCAACATCTTTGCCTGAAGCTTCGCTGAGCGCGGCCCACAGGTCATCGGTGACCGTGTTGCCGTACTTGTGCCGGTCCAGGTAGAGCCGCAGGCCGTCGCGCATGGCCTCGGCGCCCAGGTAGCCCTCGAGCATGCGCAGCAACCCCTGGCCCTTAAAGTACGAGATGGCGTCAAAAATCTCGTCTAAGCCCTTGGGATCGGGCACTTCCACCAAAATGGGATGGGTATTAGCCAGCGCATCAATCTCGCGGGCATAAGCGCCCAGTCCCGCCGTATAGTTGGCCCACCATAGCCAAGTAGGCTCGAGCGTATCCACCGTTAGCGTTTCAGCCCACGACGCAAAGCTTTCGTTCAGCCACAGGTCCTCCCACCAGCTCATCGTCACCAAATTACCAAACCACTGGTGCGCCAGTTCGTGGGCAATCACTTCCGAGACGCGCTGCTTTTGGCCGAGCGAAGTGTTGGCTTTGTCAACGAGCAGATCTGTTTCGCGGTAGGTCACAAGGCCCCAGTTTTCCATCGCGCCAGACGCAAAGTTTGGGCAAGCCACCAGATCCAGCTTGGGTAAGGGATAGGGGATGGCAAAATAATCTTCGTAAAAGTCCAGGCTGCGCCGGGCAAAATCGAGGGCGTAATCGAGCTGGCCAGCGTATTGCGGTGTGGCAAAAATCCGCACCATCACGCCGGACTTAGCTTTGCCTTCCACCGACGCCAGCTGGCTGACCACCCAAGCCAGCAAATACGTGCTCATCTTGGGCGTGGGCTCGAACCGCACGGTACGGCGGCCGTCGCGGGTGACATCAGACAGCTCCGGCGTATTGCCGAGCACCGTGTAACCGGCCTCATCCGGCACGGTCAGCGACACTTCAAACACCGCCTTGGCCGCCGGCTCGTCAATACACACAAACGCCTCGCGGGCATGGATCGCCTCAAACTGGGTCATGAAGAACCTGCCCTCGTGCTCGCCCTGGCCATACTCTGAGCGGTAAAAGCCGTGCAATGAATCCTGAATTTCGCCCGCCACCGTCAGCTTCAGCGTATGCTGACCGGCCGTCACCTCGTCTTCAAACGTAAAGGTCACCAGGTGCTCGTCGCGGTCGTAGGACGCCCGGCCCTCAAGCTTGCCATCCAATTTGGCCGACTTTACCTTTAGATCCAGCGCATGAAAATCGAGCGTCTTGCTCGCCCGCTTGAGCTCAAACTCGATCGTCTCATCGAGCCCAAACTCAAACGCTTGATCATTCATATCAATTGCCAGCTCATACCGCGCCGGGATAATGTCTTTTACTAACCGCCGTACTTCTGCCATTTACTCCTCCCGCTCATTAACGTCTTC
>DATDME010000038.1:0-7844 GCA_036518915.1 Candidatus Saccharimonadia bacterium
CTCGTCACGAAAGACGAATTTAATGTTGCGATAGGTGGCCTCGTCACCAAAGTTGAATTCAACGAGGCCGTCTCGGGTCTTGCCACCAAAAAAGAGCTCCGCGCGGCCGTTTTTCCCTTGGCCACCAAAGACGACCTCGACCGCATGGAGAGTCGCCTTACTACCGCCATGGGTCTTCTCGAACGTGACTCCTTTTCCCGCCTCGACGATCACGAAGCCCGTATCACCCGCCTAGAAAAGGCCCGCGGATGATCGAACGCATCGTCAATCCGGAAGTCCCCGAGGACAGCCCCGAGGCCGCCGCTGAAGAGCAGGCGCTGGAAACGCTGCGCCCCAAATCCTTTGCCACCTACGTTGGCCAACCCCTTCTCAAGAAAAACCTCCAGCTGGCCATCGACGCCGCCAAGCATCGCGGCGAGCCCGTCGACCACGTCTTGCTCTACGGACCGCCCGGCCTCGGCAAGACCACCATGGCCGGCGTCATTGCCGCCGAACTTGGCACCAGCCTGCGCATTACCAGCGGCCCGGCCATCGAGCGTGCCGGCGACCTCGCCAGCCTCCTCACCAATCTAGCCGACGGCGATGTCCTCTTCATCGACGAAATCCACCGGCTCCCCAAAGCCGTCGAAGAAATCATGTACCCGGCCATGGAAGACTTCGGCCTTGATGTGATGCTCGGCAAAGGCCCATCCGCCAAATCCATCCGCCTGGATCTGCCCAAATTTACCATCATCGGCGCCACCACTCGGGCCGGCGCCCTCTCCGCGCCCCTGCGCGACCGCTTTGGCCACGTCCATCGCCTCGAATATTACTCAGCCGACGAGATGCGCCAGATCATCACCCGGGCGGCCGGTATCTTGGGCGTCGCCATTGCGTCGGACGCCGCCGACGAAATCTCCGCCCGCTCGCGCCTCACCCCGCGCATCGCCAACCGCCTGCTTAAGCGCGTACGCGACTACGCCCAGGTCAAACAGGTTGATACCATCACCCGCAAAGAGGCCCGCGACGCCCTGCACCTCCTGGAAATTGATGACCTCGGCCTCGACAACGCCGACCGCCAACTGCTCTCGGCCATCATCACCCATTACGCCGGCGGGCCGGTCGGTCTCACTACCCTGGCCGCTCTCTGCTCCGAGGAAGCCACTACCATTGAAGACGTCTATGAGCCGTACCTCATGCAAATTGGCTTTCTTGAGCGCACGCCCCGTGGCCGCCGCGTCACAGCCAAAGCCTATACCCATCTCGGTTTTGCGGCGCCGGCCGCTTCGGCCTAAATTGCAAGAAAGCCCATCGTCACCCCCAATCGGCGAGTACTACGACGAGCTCCTAGCGCTTATCCGGTCTGAGCGCCATGCCTACTAGCGGAACGGGTCGCTCGTGCCCAGCGTGCCGGTTGGCACAGTGCCGTCGACACTGGACAAATTCTTCAGCGCCGTAATGGCTTTTTGATCAAACTTAATAGCCTCCACCGCCGGCGAAGCCGCTGGGGCGCTGGCCGCTGGCTGCACGTTCAGCGAGGCGTTCACCACATACGCTGTGTAGGCAAACGCCCCCACCAGCAGCGCGCCAAATACGTACACCTGCGCGGCCCGCAGAATCGGCAGCACCGACTTGAGATCCAATGATAATGTAAATTTCATGTTCATGGCTTGATATAGGCATTAAGACTAATGGAATATACAATGGGCTTGTTTTTGTCGGGACGGCTGATCGCCAGGTTCGTCACATTGGTGAACCGGTTCAGGCTCTCAACCCGCATGAGGAAATTTTGCAGCTGCGCGTAGCTGCCCGACAGTTGGAAGTTGATCGGCAGCGCCAGCACCGCGCCCGTCTTGATGGTCTGCGACGTCAGGCTGGGCACACCGGCCGCGCTCGGCATGCTCACCGAGCTGATGGCCAGCCCCTCGCTGCCGGCGATGCTTTGCAGCTGGGCCAGGATCTCAGTCTGTTTCTTGTCGTGCGGCAACGCTTCGTCAATCGCGCTCAAGATTGGCACGATGGTCTTTTGGTACTGCAGCTTGGTGCGGTTGAGCGTATCAATTTGGTCCGTGGCCGCTTTCGTGGCCGCCAGCTTGGTCGCTAGTTCGGTTGACTGGGTGTTGAGCCGTTTGAGGGCGTAGTAGTAACCGCCGCCGCCCGCCGCCAGCGTCACCGCCAGCACCCCGATCAGCATGAAGAAGAACGTCTTGGGGTTCATTACTTGGCCTGCCCTGCCTTAAAGCCGACCACCACCACCGCCTGGAAACCACCAGCGGCGTTGCCGGTAATTGATTCCAAATCGGCCGCTGCCACCCGCGGTGAAGTTGTCATGGCGTTGCGGAAGTTCAGCGCGTCGGCATACTTTTGGGCTGTGATGTTAATGCGCAGCGGCGTCTTGTCATCGCCGTTGAGGGTCATAGAGTCAATTGACACGCCCTGTGGCACCACCTTGGCGATGTCGTCAATCAGCTTCGAAAAATGCGTTTGGGTATCTTGCACGTAGCGGATGGCCGCCAGCCGGTCGCTGGCCTGCTTGGCCTGGGGCACAAACGAAGCCGTCAGCTTGGAGATCTGCGCTTGCTTATCGGCCAAGTCTTTGTCGGCGTTGCTCTCGTTTATGCCCACCTGCCACAGCGCCCAGCCAAAAATCCCACCGAGCACCACTACCACCAGCACCGTCACCTTCACGTACCGCAGCACAAGCCGGTTGAGCTTGGCGTAACGGATTTGCTCTTTGAGTGCCGGCGGCATCAGGTTAATCATAAGTCGCTCTCCTTCACCCGGGCCAAGCCAATGGCCGTGCTGTACATGGGCGCGTCAAAATCGCTGACTTTCGCCAGGCCGTGGATGTCCAGGTCCCGCCACGGATCGGCCACCACCACCGGCACGTTAATCTGCGACGCCATGTACTCCAAGAAACCGGGCATGCTGGCGCTGCCGCCCGACACAATAATTTGCTCAATCTTGCGCTTGCCCGTGCCACGATCCTGATAAAACTTCATGACCCGCTTCATTTCGTCGCACATTTTCTTGAGTGGCGCGCCCAAACTGGCCACCACCTTCGGCTGCAGGCCCGACGGCCCCACACCAAATTTATACTTAATTTCGCTGGCTTGTTCGCGCTTAATGCCCAGGTCTTTTACGAGCTGCATCGTCAACGTGTCGCCGCCCATCGCCACCGTATCAGTTAGGCGGATGACTTTGTCATGCACCGTTAAGTCAATTGAACTAGAGCCGATGTCTGCCACCAGCGTGGGCTTATCCAGGGTCGACGTCGCCACAATCGCCCGCGTGGCCGCCGCCAAACTCGAATCAATCAAGGCCACTTCCAGGCCGAGTAGGTCAAACAGCTTAATGTAGCTATCCACGATGGCCCGCGGCGCCGCCACCATCAGCACCTCGGTGTGCTCGGGGCTCTGCTCAATCACTTCGTAATCAATGTTAAGGTCGGGCAGGGGAACCGGAATGTACTGCTCAGCCTCCAGCCGCACCGCCTGAGCCAAGTCCTCGGGCTTCATGCTCGGCAGCTCCAGCACGCGGGTAAAGACCTTGGCCACCGGCAGCGCGGCCGCGACCCGCGTGGCGGTAATCTTGCCCGACGTCGCCTTTGCCATCAGGGGTTTGAGCGCCTTGGCGATCTCTTTGGGGTCAACAATAATGCCTTCGGTGATGGTGTCTTCGGGGAAATTTGCATAACCGTAGCCCAGGACCCGCATCTTATCACCAGCTGGTTTCAGCTGGATAATCTTGGCCGTGCGGGTCCCCAAATCAAAGCCAAACAGCGGGCGTTGCCGATAAACCAGTGGGATTCGCATTACCTTGATATAACCATAGCCATTTTACTTATTGTAGCATGGGGCATTAAATACACGGCATATGGTCATTCATCATGGGTTGTAGAGCTGCTCCCGCCAGTTGAGCACCGCGTAATTACCCGTCGTGGGGTAGCACGGCGGCGGCCCGTACACCAGGCTCGAGTCAAACTGCGTAGTGTTCGTGGGGTAGCCAGAAATGACATTACCGCCGCCGTTCACCCAGCTCCAGGTCCAATAGTCGTAGGTGTCAATTGAGCCGTAAAACGTCAGCGTGCTCTTGAGACCGCCACTGTTGGGGTAGTACACGTGCCCCTTTTGCGACAGCGCCGCCGCATTAATCTCAATGGTGTTGGGCGCGTACGCCGGCACAATGATATCCTTTTGCGCGATCAAGCCAATCACGTCGGTGCCGTCTTTGGCGGCGTACGTCAGGTTGCCCACCACGGTGATCGACGTGTTCGTGGCCGGCTGGTCGGGCAGGCGCCCGCTCATAATATCAATGCGGCCGGGCCAGCCCGTACCCTCCACCCACACGTTATCCTCCACATACAAGATGCCGTTCGTGGGCGCGGCAAAATTTTGGATCGGCGAGCCGGTGGTAAACGTCAGGCCGCTCGAGGTTTCGTTCTGCACGATGTACTCATCGATCGTCCCGTTCGACTTGAGCTTGAAGTAGTAGCCCTTCTTGTTGGTTTTGGCGAAGTATTTGCCGTTTGCCTGAGCCTGCGTAATACACGAGTTGTAATCGGCTGTCACGCCGGTAAAATCAATCGGCGTCACCGGGTACTGCCATTGCGATGTCGGGCCGCCGTTGCCCCATACGCCGTTGTGGGTTGAGCCATCACCGCCAAAGGCTGGCGTTGGCTTGTACGTGGCGCTGCCCGACATGACCGGGCCGTTGTTCGTGCCGTCCATGTGGACCCCGACGTTCGACATCACCGGGCCCGTGGTGCTCTCGCCCGCGGCCACCCAAAACTCCGTGGCCGTCAGCAGGGCGAAGTTGGCAAATGACGTCCGGCCAAGCTGCGCCAGAATGGTCCGCGTACCCGAAAAGCGTGGCACCTGCCCGATGCTCTTGACGGTGGTGATGGTTGAGCCGCCGGACGGCGGGGTGACGTACAGCGTATACGTGCCCAGCAGGTTGCCATCGGTGTCGTATTCGTTGTGAACGTACGGGCCATACGGCGCGGCGCCCGTCGGGTTGCCGTTGCCGTCAGTAAAGTCGGTGTTGTTGTGCGAGAGGTGCCACAAGTAGTAGTTAATGCCAGCCTCGGCGACGTTGAGGGCCTGGTTGCTGCGGTTTTCATACTGCCCAAATCGCGCGTTGGCAATCAGCAGCTGCGCCCCAATCATGCCCAGCGCCGACAAAATAAACGCCATAATCAGTACCGTCAGCATAATAAAACCCGAAGCTGTGCGCGGTTGGTTCATAGGTTCGTCTTAAAGTTACGCAATGTGACACGGGTGGACACCGCCACCGGCACGCTCAGCTGCTTCGTCCGCGGGTTGGCCGCCACGTAGATGCCGATGGCCTTAATCTGGCTGACGTTAAAGCCGTTCGGCAGCTGGTTGCCGGAATCGTCGAAGTAGGTAAACATGGGGTTGGTGCCCATCGACAAGTCCACCCGCGAAATCGTCACTACCTCGTCCGCCGCGTTGTAGGTGTAATTGGGCGCCGAGCCGGTGGGCGGCGTCACGCCAATCTCTAGGTTATTGCCCACAATGAAGTAGCGGATTTTCTTCACCACCGAATCTTGGGGCGAAAAGTAGCCATAGAGCGTGAGCGTGTTATTTTGGGCGCTGACCACGCCGGTCGTCCCGCGCACCACCTTCGCGATGCGGGCCGATAGGGTTGAAAGCTCCGTTGAGGTGTTCGATTGCGCCTGCAAAAATTCGTATGACGTCATACCCTTGTACGAAAACACCACCAGCGGCACCGCAATCATGATCGTGAGCGTAATCACCACCAAGAGCTCAACCAGCGAGTACCCGCCCTGGATCGGTCCGCCCTGGGCCTGCCCGCCCCGGAGGTTACGGCGTAACATTGAACCCTCCCGTCTGGGTGGCGGTATTGCCGCTCTTCGTGACGGCGATATCCCAGGCGCCGGTGGCCGCGCCCGTCAGGTCCACACTACACGTCAGCTTGGTATTGCCCCCGCTCGACGTGCAGCCGGTGGCGTTGATGTCAGATTGGCCGCTCAGCTTCAGCTTCACCGACGTGCCGCTTGAGAGATTCGTGCCCGTAATGGCAAAGCTGACGCTGGCCGTGCCGGTTTGGGCGCTGGTGGGCGTCACGGAGCTCACCGTCGGCCAGGTACTGTCATTGCTCACCACCAGCGTGACCGTCAAGCTTGAATTGGGGTTGAGCGCCGCCGGCTGGTATGGTGATGACGACACCAGGTACCAGCCGCTGGGCGCTTTAAAGTTATATGAATCCCATTCCATGCCGGTCAGCGTAATGTCGCCGTTGGAATCCGTGGTGGACAACAGGCCATTACCGCTCGAGTCGCCGTACTTATACACGGTGGGGTTTTGCTTAATCATCTTGCTGCCGGTTATCGTCACCGTAAAGTTGCTCTTGGGGTTGCCGGACGTATCCACCACGTGCGCGTACAATGTACTCACCCGGTCAATCGCCAGCGTCAGCTGGGTAATTTGTTGCGCCAACACATTCGGGTTGAGCTTCACGGCCGTTTGCGCGCCGGGCGGGTCAGGAATCGTGCCGTCGGTCGAGTAGCCAGGCAGGCTGGCCGTCACCTGGTAACGGTTGGCGGAGTCAGGCGGCAGCTTCGGGATGATCACAAACCCGTTGTTATCCGTCGTGGTCGCGATGTTCACATTCGGGTTGGGGTTGGTGTTTACGATGGTGACGTTGGCATTGGGAATACCCACGCCGCTGGCGTCAATCACCTTAATGCTCAAGATGCCTGTGCTCGAGGACGTCTCGGCCGCCTTGCCGGCAATGTCGGTGGTCACCGTGGCCACCTTCTGCCCGCTCGACTTCAGCGTCACGGTAATCTGCGCCTTTTTGTAGTCGTACGGATACAGGTCCTGCGGCTTGCCGGCGGCCGGCCCACTGGCGCACGGGCACGAAGCATAGCCGTCGTACGGGTCATCCACGTAAAACACCTCGGTCTTAACGGTGAACTTGTAGTTGTCGCGGGTAACCGTTTGGGTATCCGGAATGTTGCCGGGTGGATAAATCGTGCCGTTTTGGGTGGCCACCGAGTCATACGGCAGGTCGCGCAGCTGCTCCATATACTCGTTAGCGATGCCTAGCCCAATCGCCCGGGCCTTGCCCAGCGTCACGGTTTGGATATTCGAAATATACAGCGCGCCAATCGCCGCGATCATCACCGCCATAATGGCGACACTGAACACTACTTCTACCAGGGTAAATCCCCGCTCACCTGCGCGCGTCATGCCCGCATTATACCGCTTATGGCTGACAACAAAAAGTGGAGCCCGCGCGGGGCTCCACTTTTTTGCTAATAGGGGACGATCGGAACCTAGTTGCCGTTGGCCAACTGGAAGACTTTGGTCGTACAGCTGGTGTTGTTCGAACTGGCCGGCGCGATCACGCTGTCACCAGCGTCCTGGTCATTCTCCAAGCAGGCCGAGAGGGTGTAAGTGGTGTTGGAGTTGGCCGGAGTGTAGGTGTAAACGAACGGCGACACGTTCTTGGGGTCGGTCGGCAGGGTCTTGATGATCGGCGCCGAGCCGGTGGTCAAATCAGACAAGGCCGCCGGGTAAACATTGTTGTTCACAAAGTATTCTTCCAGGCCCTTGCGGACAGTCGTGATGTCTGTCTTGCGCTTCGTGTCGCGGGCCTTCTTTGGCGCAGATGTGATAGTCGGGATAATCAACAGCGCCAAAATACCAATGATCACGATCACGATCAAAAGCTCGAGGAGCGTGAAACCACCTTCTTTTTTAATGATTTTGTTTAACACGAGTGCTCACCTCCTTAGTTTTTGCGGTCACATAAAGCCAGTGCTTTATTTAAGCTTAGAATAAAGAGCTTACGGTTATTTGTCAAATGTAAATGAA
>DATDME010000039.1:0-5352 GCA_036518915.1 Candidatus Saccharimonadia bacterium
CTTGAGAATGTTGGCGGCATCAATGGCGCCTTCGGCTGCGCCGGCACCCACCACGGTGTGGAGCTCGTCGATGAACAAGATGACATCGGGGCTGGCTTTGGCTTCGTCGAGGATTTTTTTGAGGCGTTCTTCGAATTCGCCGCGGTATTTGGTGCCGGCAATGACGCTGGCCAGGTCGAGCATGATGAGGCGCTTGCGCAACAGCATCTCGGGCACGTCTTCGGCCATAATGCGCTGGGCCAGGCCCTCGGCGATGGCAGTTTTACCCACGCCCGGCTCGCCGATGAGCACCGGGTTGTTCTTGGTGCGCCGGCCCAGCACGCTAATGACGCGGCTAATTTGCGCCTCGCGGCCCACCATTGGATCGAGAGCATTGTCGCTGGCCTTGGCGGTGAGGTCGATGCCGAAGTGGTCAAGCGCCGGAGTCTTGGATTTGCCTTGCTGCTTGGTGGCGCTGCGGGCCGCGCGGTCATCGTCGGCGTAAAAGTATTGCTGGTTGCCCAGATAGTTTTCTAATTCCGAGCGGATGATGGCCGGGTCAACTTGCAGGTCATTCTTCAGCAAGCTGATGGCCCGGGCACTTTTTTCGCTCAGGATGGCAAACAAAATGTGTTCGGTGCCACAGTACGGCTGGCCAAACTCCTTGGCCACGCGCAGGCTGTAGGTGAGCGTGCGTTTGGCGGTCTCTGAAGCGCCTTTATAGCTGCCGCCGGCCAGCTGTTGGCTAAAGCTCAAGACTAGTTGGGCTTTTTCGAACGTGATGCCGGCAGATTTAAGAATTTTGGCTCCAATGGAGGACTCTTGCTGAAGCACCCCCAGGAGAATATGCTCGGTGCCCACGTAGCTGGACCCCATCTGAGTGGCGATAGCTTCGGCGTTCTCCAGGCTGCGCCGGGCGTTTTCGGTGAAACGGTCGAATTGTGCGCTGTAATCGGCCATGTAGTTCCTTTCTCTTACCCTCCCCCTCCACCAGCGGCAGCCCGCCGCGGGCGGAAATCAAACCAAGCGGTCAGGGTAACGGTATGGCCAGGTCCGATAGGATATGAATCCAGTATACCATTGTTAGCACTCTATGCAAGTGAGTGCTAAATGTCAGCCCGCGGCAGCGTGAAGCTGAAGGTGCTGCCGTGCCCGACCCGAGACTTCTCAAGCTGGATGCTACCACCCATTTTTTCCATCATCAACTTCGAGATATACAATCCCAAGCCAGTCCCGCGGGTGCTGTCCCGGGTGAGGATGCTATCGCCGGCCTGCTGAAATTTGTGGAACAGGTATTTTTGTGAGGCTGTGGGGATGCCCTTGCCGGTGTCGACCACCCGCACGGTGATGGCGGTGGGCCCGACGACCGCGTTGACCGTGATGCCGCCTTTAGCTGTGTAGATGGCAGCGTTGCCGACCAAGTTATATAACACCTGCTTCACCCGGTTCGGGTCGGCCAAAACCGGGGGCAGTTCATCAAGGGTTAGGTGGTCGAGTTTGAGGCTGAGGTGCTTTTCGCGCAGGACGCTCTTCATCTCATAAGCAACTTTTTCAATGAGCGGTTCAAGCTGGATTCTCTCCTGGTCAAAGCTCATCTTGCCCTGCTCCAGCCGGGAAAGGTCCAGGAAGTCGTTGACAATATCTATCAGCCGTACGCTTGAATCGTGGATGTCGGCCACCATGTCTTTCACATCCGGATTTTTGACGGCCTCGGGATAGTATTCCATGAGCATGGTAGTGTTGCCTTTGATAGCGGTGAGCGGGGTGCGCAGTTCGTGACTGGCGATGGAGAAGAACTCATCCCGTGAGCGCTCCAGAACCTTCGCCTCGGTGATATCTTCCAATAAGACGACCGTGCCGATGCTGGCGATATCGTCATTTTTGAGGACATGAACCGGGCCGGTGAAAATACGCAAAATTTTGCTGCCCAGCGCTACGTCCGTAACTTCGATGGGCCGGTCTTCCTTTGTCGACTGGCGGCACTGCGCGGCTAAGTCATGCTGGTGCATAGTGGCGGCCACCTCGGCCAGGGTGGTAGCCTCTTGGTTGATGCCAATAATTTTGTGCAGCAGCTGGTTTTGCATGAGGACGCGGCCCCTGGGGTCTACCAGCATGAACCCCAGGTTTAAGCCTTCAATTGACGCGCGCAGGCGGGCTTGCTCATCATGCAGCTGGCGGGTGCGCTGGACCACTTTGCGCTCTACACTGGCCTTTTCACGCTCAAGCTCCTGGGCTTTCTTGCGCAGCTCGGTCTGGTTTTGGATGACCATGATATAGCCGGCGGTGGCTGCTCCGGTTTCCTGCAGCCGGGTAATGGAAATGCTCACCGGGATGGGCTGGCGGTCCTGGTCGAGGATAATCGCGTTCTCAAGCTGGTCGGTCGCGGCCGGGCCGGTCATGATGTCCCGTAGCTGGTGGTAAACGTCGGGGGTAAAGAAGCCAGAGATGAGCCGGCCGAACAGCTGGTCGCGGCTAAGTCCCAGGATGATCTCGGCCGTGGTGTTTGAATATTCCACGTGGCCCTGCGGCGTGATGCCAATGACCGCTTCCGCCATATTTTCGAGCACCACCCCCGACTGCGACACGCTGCCCACCCGTAGCAAACCGTAGCGAGTCACGCCGTACATCAGGATGGCGGACATGATGGTGGTATAGGCAAAGGCGAGCGGGGGCAGCCCATGCGGAATGAGGTAACCGGCGCCAAAATCAATCCCCACCCCCACGAAATACACGCTCAGGCCGGCTATGAACAGGCCAATTTGGTGACGATGGGCGGGATCCCGTAGCCGCTGAGCGCGGCGAGCCAAGAGTACGAGGCCGGTAGCCATCAGGCTGAGTCCCCAGAGCAAGACCAGTGGATTCAGCACGCCGGGATTGTCTTGCCAGCCCCAGTACTCGAGCCGGCTATGCAGCGGCTCGTGCGGCTCAACCAAATTGGCGCCGGCGCTAAAGTATAGCAGGACGGCCGTGCCTAGGAGTGGCGCCAGGCGTAGCATGAAGCTGGCCGGGAAGTCGGTGTCATCAAGATAACTGAGCGCAAAGAAAAATAGGGTCGGCGGAATGAGCACCGCCGGCAGGGGCGACTGTCCCTGCCAAAACGCCGCGGCCTGTGGTGTGAGGCTAAGCACCTGCATCAAGGTAATGAACAGCCACATCAGGTTGACAACCGCGAAGCCGAACAACCAATAGTAGGCGCTGGCCCGGGTGCGGACCCGTTCACGCAACAACCAAAGCACGGCCAACTGGGCCACCATCGCCACGAGGATAAGCGTGGCGATGGGGCGCCAGACGAACTGCGTGGCGGGCATGGGCGCGTACTTGAGGCCAACCAGCGTGACGATTGCAATAATAATGGCCGTGACAACGGTGACAATTAGGCTAACAGCTCGATGCGTTGGCGCCATACAAACTCAACCCTCACTCATTCTGCTTACGGTTATTGTAACAGATGAGTGAGGGTTTGAGAATGCGGGCCGGGCCCTCGTGTCAGATGCGGGACGCCCGGCGGCTTGCCAGGCGCAAAAGTGGCTTATTCGTCGATTTCGACTTGGCCGCTCAGCGGGTCGGCCTGGTGCTCAGGTTCGGCGCCGGAATTAATGGCGTCGAGCAGGGAGTTTTCGAGATCGCGCGGGCTGGCCGGCTTGCTCGACTTGATTTCATTGGCGGCTTCAGCAGTGGCTTCCACGCGCGATTCGTCGGCCGAGGTGATGTCAATGTTCCAGCCGGTGAGCTTGGCGGCCAGGCGGACGTTTTGGCCCTGCTTGCCAATGGCGAGGCTGAGCTGGTCTTCGGGCACGCGCACAACGGCTTTTTTCTCAGCCTCGTTCAAACTGACATTGACGACCTTGGTGGGACTGAGGGCGTTGGCGATGAACACGGCGGGGTCTTCGGCGAACGGGATGATGTCAATTTTTTCCTCGCCGAGGTCGCTCATGACGGCCTGAACGCGCGAGCCGCGGCCACCGACGAAGGTGCCAACGGCGTCCACGCCGGCCGCATGCGACAGTACGGCCACCTTGGAACGCACACCGGCCTCGCGGGCAATGTTCACAATTTCAACGGTGCCGGCTTCAATTTCCGGAACCTCGAGCTCAAACAGGTGGCGCACCATGTTGGCGTGGCCACGGCTGAGCACGATCTGCGGGCCGCGGGCAGTTTGTTCCACGCGCACCACATATACCTTAATACGCTGACCGGTGTAGTAACGCTCGCCGGGGATTTGCTCACCGCCGAACAGCACGCCGGTGGCTTTTCCAAGGTCAACGTAGACCATGTTACCTTCGACGCGCTGGACGTTGCCGTTGAGCACCAGGCCTTCTTTGTCTTTGTACTCGCTGAAGACGATCTCGCGCTCGGCTTCGCGCAGACGCTGAATGATGACCTGCTTGGCGGTTTGGGCGGCCACGCGGCCAAAGTCGGCCGGGTGGGCTTCCATTTCCACCATGTAGGGCTCGATGTCGTTCTCGGGGTCGGCCGCGCGAACAACGGCGTTCTTGTCGATCTTCTTGGCGTCGGTTAGGCCGATCTGGAGGAATTCGTTCTCAACTTCCCCATCCGGCACCACGGCCTTAGATTCGTAGATGCGGACCTCGCCAGTAGTTTGGTCCAGTACGGCGCGGGCTTCCTGGTCTTTGTCGGTGTAATCCTTTTTGTAAGCGGCGGCCAGGGCGGCCTCGACGGTCTCAATAACAATGTCGCGGGGGAGGTTCTTCTCCTCGGCGATCAGGTTGATGGCGGCTAAAAAGTTGGCTTGCATATTCAATTATTCCTATTTAATTGTTATTCACTTGTGTGGTATCAGAACTGCAAATCGCGCATTACTTCTGCGGGCTTCAGTCATTGTTGTAAAAAGAGCCGGCGGCGGCCGACTGCATGCAAGTATTATACCAGCGGGGATGGGTATGGGCAACCGCGACACCGATGCCGAGCCGAAAGATCCGGTTTTCGTATTGCCGCGATAGGAACTTTTGTTCCTATAGAGGAGCTCAGAATAGGAACTTTTGTTTCTCTTCTGAGCATATGGCTCTGGCCCCGAGCCAAACTACGCTATACTGGGAAGACGTTAATGAGCGGGAGGAGCAAATGGCAGAAGTACGGCGGTTGGTGAAAGATATCGTCCCATCCCGGTATGAGTTGGCGTTTGACCTGAATGACCAAACATTTGAGTTTACGCTTGATGAGACGATTGAGTTTGAGCTCAAGCGGGCGAGCAAGACGCTCGATTTTCATGCGCTGGATCTAAAGGTGAAGTCGGCCAAGTTGGATGGCAAGCTTGAGGGCCGGGCGTCCTACGACCGCGACGAGCACCTGGTAACGTTGACGCTTGAAGACGAGGTGCCGGCCGGTCAGCATACGCTGAAGCTGACGGTGGCG
>DATDME010000040.1:0-2747 GCA_036518915.1 Candidatus Saccharimonadia bacterium
CCAAATAATAGTTCGGCGTTGCGGGTGGTGGCGCTTTCCAGGTCCTCCAGGGCCTCGCCGCGGAGCGTGGCCAGCAACCGAGCGGTGTCGGCCAGGTAGGCGGGTTCGTTGCGCTGGCCGCGGTGAGGGGGCGGCGCCAAGAATGGGCAATCGGTTTCCAAGATGAGCCGGCTCAGCGGTACCCGGCGGGCAGCTTCCAGCTGGTGCTCGTCCTTGGTAAAGGTCATGATGCCGCCGAGCGAGATATACAGGCCGCGCTGCAGCGAACCTTCGAGCTCGGGCAGGCCGGCGCTAAAACAGTGGACGGTGCCGCGGACGCCGTCGTAATCATCGAGGATGCGCCAAAAATCCGGGAAGGCGTCGCGCACGTGGAACACCATGGGCTTGTGGAGCTCAAGGCCGAGCTCAATTTGAAAGCGCAAGGCCCGCTCCTGGTCTTCCGGTGTGGTTTCGGATTTGTAATTATCGAGGCCGCACTCGCCGATAGCCACCACTGCTTCATGCCCGGCCAAGCGCGCCACTTCCTCCAGGGCTTCGTAGCCGCGGTCGGCGTCGTGGGGATGCAGGCCGACGCTGGCCCAGAGGTGCTCGTAGGCCTTGGCGACCGCGATGGCCTCGGCGGAGTCGGTGTCGTTCACCCCCACGACGAGCTGTTTGGTGACACCGGCCTGGGCCGCGCGCTCGAGAACGTCGTCAATTTCCTCGCGGAAGTCCGGGAAATGGATATGTGAATGGGTATCTATCAGCATGGGTCGATTGTAACCGTACCGGGCGGAAGTGCCAATGCAGTTTTATTCCGATTTTCGGAAGTAATTGGTCAGTTTTCTTCCGAATTTCGGAATAAATCTTGATGTATTAGCCCGCGCACAACAAAACCCGCATCCTCACCGTGCCCGAGAGCGCAGAACCAACCAACCAACCAACCAACCAACCAACCCCTGTGCATAGATAATCACGATTTGGGGAAGAGGATGCCCACATCGTGGGTGTGGCCGTCGGCAAAGGCCGCGGCAATCTTGCCGGCGGTGGTGGGCAGGAATGGCATGAGGAGGGCGGCAATTTGCACGAGGTCGGTGACGGCGTGGTGCAGGACCTCGTGCAGGTGGGCTGTATCGGTTTTGGCCAGTTCCCAGGGTTTTTCTTCTTCGAGGTACTGATTGAGGCCGCGAATCAGCAGCCAAATTTCGTCGAGGGCGCGGTCGAGCTTGAGGGCACTCATGGCTTCGGTGTAGGGCGTGATGTCGTGCGAGTGCGGCGGCAGTTCGCCGATTGCGCCGCCCAGGTAGCGGTCAACCATGACGCGCACCCGCTGCACGAGGTTGCCGAGGTCGTTGGCGAGGTCGGCGTTGTAGACCGCTTCCAGGCGGGCCCAGGTGAAGTCGCCGTCGGAGCCGGTGGGCACTTCGTGGAGCAGGTAGTAGCGCAGGGTGTCCACACCGTATTTTTCAATGACGTCGTGCGGCGCGATGACGTTGCCGAGCGATTTGCTCATCTTGTGGCCGTCCGATGAAATAAAGCCGTGCACGAACAGGCTCTGCTCGGGCGGCAGGCCGGCCGAGAGCAGCATGGCCGGCCAGATGGCGGCATGATGGCGCAAAATATCCTTACCAACGATTTGAACGTTGGCCGGCCAAAATTGCTTGAATTTTTCGCCGTCCGGGTAGCCGAGCGCCGAAATGTAGTAGCTGAGCGCGTCAAACCAGACGTACATCACCTGGCTGTCGTCGCCGGGCACGGGCACGCCCCAGGTGAGCTGCTTTTTGTCGCGGCTGACGCTGATGTCTTCGAGACCCTGTTCGAGGAGAGCCATGAGCTCGTTTTTGCGAGATTCGGGGCGCACCAGAAGCTTATCGGATGCGACGAGCTCCTTAATTTGATCGGTGTAGGCGCTGAGTTTAAAGAAGTAGTTTTCTTCCTTTACCTGTTCCATGGGCTTTTTGTGGATCGGGCAGATATGGTCGGGCACATCAATGTCGGTGTAGAAGGTTTCGCAGCCCACACAGTACCAGCCCTCGTATTTGGCTTTGTAGATATCTTTTTCGCAGGCCTTCCACATCAGTTGGGCGACTTTTTCGTGGGCCGGGTCGGTGGAGCGCACAAATTGGTTGGTGGCGACGTTCAGCGCCGGGGCCAGGTCACGGAACTTCTGGCTGACCTGGGTGGTGTATTCCAGGGGCGACAAATTAGCAGCTTCAGCCGCGCGCTTAATTTTGGTGCCGTGCTCGTCGGTGCCGGTGACGTACCACACGGTGTCCCCTTGTTGGCGATGATACCGGGCCAACACGTCACCCAGAATCAACTCCATGGCGTACCCGATGTGCGGGTCACCATTGGTATAAGCGGAGGCGGTTGTAACGTAAAAGTTGGCCATGTTTGAGCTCGATTTATCTATAGGTTGCTATGGTAGCACGACTTCCCCATTCTTGACAGCTGCAGCGAAGTTCTTAGTGTTGAAATTGCGTATCAATAGGTGCGCGTAGTGCCGTTCCGGCAGCGGGAGCCCACGCGGGCCCCGCCGCCGGGACGTACCGGACCACCGGACCTACCCCCAGCGCCAGACCTCAGCTTGGCCGTTGGTGAAGCGGACCCAGAGCCGTCTGAGCGGCCGGCAGAAATCTTCTTCCAACCGGAAGCCAGCGCCAATGACGGCGGTCTTGCCCCACCATTCCGTGGCGAAGTGGGAGACCAATGTGTCTGCTCTGTACTCTGTGCCGGCCAACCGGGCCAGTTGTTCCTCGGTGAGGACA
>DATDME010000041.1:0-11357 GCA_036518915.1 Candidatus Saccharimonadia bacterium
TTCGCACCGATGATTCGGGTGATTCAGGATCGGTCGGACCGAGTAAGCTGTATCCGGTGATACAGCGAACGAGGAGTGATCGATCCTGAACTCACGAGCACGGTGAGGGCACACGTTTTGTTTTGGGATGGCTATAGTTCATGGCGTTTGTGTTTTCATAATGGCTTAAGCATAACAGGTATTAGGTTGGGTTGGTATTAGGACTAGCCAGATACAAAAATACCGGCCACAAGTAGCCGGTACTTTGCCAAAATGGTACGAGTGAACTATCGCTCCCGGTGGTGCCGCCGCATCCGGGCCACGCCCAGCCGCACATTCGCGCGGTCGATCATGCCCTGGGCCTTCTCGAGCTCGACGCGGTCCTTGGCCTTGTCGCGCAGCTCTTTGGCGCGAGCCAGGGCCTCCTCGATTTCATCTGCCAGCAGGTCGTCGGCATGGTCGGCCTCGTCGGCCAGCAGGCGCACGTGCTCCTTGGAGACCTCAAGCAGCCCGCCGTACGTGGCAAACAATTGCTCCTGGCCGGAGACCGGTTTTATGACCACCGAGCCGGCCACCACCTGCGCCACGAATGGCTCGTGGTGAGGCAAAATGCCGATCTGGCCGTTAGTCGTCGTGACGCGCAGCTCGTCCGCCTCGCCTGAGAACTTCACGCCACTTAATGTGAGCAGTTCAACTTTCATGATCGCTTCCTAGTCTTGCTTCTTTGCGCCGACTTCTTCAATCCCGCCCTTCATGTAGAAGGCCGATTCGTTGACGTCGTCGTGCTTGCCGTCCAAAATCTCGCGAATGCCCTTCACGGTGTCCTCAAGCTTGACGTATTTGCCGGGCGTGTTGAGGAATTGTTCCGCCACGTGGAACGGCTGTGTTAGGAAGCGCTGGATCTTGCGGGCGCGGGCTACGGTTAGTTTGTCTTCGTCAGACAGTTCATCCATACCCAAGATGGCGATAATGTCTTGCAAATCCTTGTAGCGCTGTAGAATACCCTGGGTATCGCGGGCAGTCTGGTAATGCGCCTCACCGACAATGGCGGGATCGACAATTGTGGAGCTACTCGCCAGCGGGTCGACCGCCGGGTACAGGCCAAGCTCGGTGAGCGCGCGGCTCAGGTACACCGTGGAGTCCAGGTGCGCGAACGTGGTGGCCGGGGCCGGGTCGGTCGGGTCGTCGGCCGGCACGTACACCGCCTGCATCGAGGTAATTGAGCCTTGTTTCGTGGAGGTGATGCGCTCTTGCAGTGAGCCCATTTCCTGCTGCAGGTTCGGCTGGTAACCCACGGCCGATGGCATGCGGCCCAATAGGGCCGAAACCTCGGCGCCCGCCTGCGTGAAGCGGAAGATGTTGTCAACAAACAGCAGCACGTCGCGGCCCTGGTCGCGGAAGCCCTCGGCCAAGGTCAGGCCGGTCAGGCCCACGCGCAGACGGGCGCCCGGCGGTTCGTTCATCTGGCCAAACACCAGCGCCGTTTGCTTGAGTACGCCTGATTCAGCCATTTCGTGGTACAGGTCGTTGCCCTCGCGGGTGCGCTCGCCGACGCCGGCAAACACCGAGTTACCGGCGTGGAACTTGGCGATGTTGTTGATGAGCTCCTGAATCAGTACCGTCTTGCCCACGCCGGCGCCACCGAACAGGCCAACCTTACCGCCTTTTACGATTGGGCAGATGAGGTCGACGACTTTAATACCGGTTTCTAGAATTTCAATCGTACCGGCTTGCTCTTCGAGCGTCGGGGGCTCACGGTGAATGGGGGAGAGCTGGATGTTCTTGGGGGCGTCCTGGCCGTCAATCGGCTCACCCACCACATTGAACATGCGGCCCAAGGTGGCGTCACCCACCGGCACGCTAATGGCCGCGCCGGTTGAAGTAATTTTGGTGCCGCGGGCCAGACCGTCGGTCGAGCTGAGGGCCACAGCGCGCACGGTGGTTTCGCTTAAATGTTGGGCTACCTCAAAGGTGATGGTGCGGCCGTCGTGTTCCACGGTGAGGGCATCATAAATGGCGGGCAGCTGGCCGGCGTCAAACTCGGCGTCCACCACCACACCCACGACCTGGATGATCGTTCCTTGATGTTTGGTTGCAGTTGGCATTAATTAGTCTCCATAGTGTTTGCGATAGTGTGAGGGCAGGCAGATATCTCTAGTACTCATGATGCGGTAATCGCCTCCGCACCGGCGCTAATCTCCGAAATCTGCTGCGTAATACCCGACTGGCGCTCGTTGTTGTAGACCAGCGTCAGGTCGGCAATGATATCATCGGCGTTTTCGGTGGCATTCATCATGGCCATCATGCGGGCGGCCTGCTCGCTGGCGCGGGCTTCCAAAATGGCCTGCGTGACCTCGGCTTCCAGCACGCGCCGCACCGCGAACTCCACGAGTTCTTCGGGCTCGGGTTCGGTGCTAGCTTCCGGCAGGGGCTGCAGGTCAGCTGGCAGCACCACGGGCAGCAGCTGCCGCACGGCTACCCGCTGAGTCACGGTCGACACAAACTCGGTGGTAATCACATGTACCACATCGACTTCGCCATCCGTAAAGAGCCGGATGGCTTCGGCGAGCACCGGCAAGGCGATGTCGGCCGCGGCGTCACCAGCTTCCACGTCGTAGGCGGCCAGCTGGTTGATGTTTTTGGCGCGGGCCACGTGGGCGGCGGCCCGGCGGCCAATCGCAATCGCCGAATGTTCGCCGCCCACCTCGTGGATGTGCCGGGCCAGTGCCCGAATGACGTTGGCGTTGTAACCACCGGCCAGGCCGCGGTCGCCGGCCACAAAGATGGTGAGCGCCCGCTTCACCGGCCGGCTCACAAATAGCGGGTGGGTGGCGGCGGCCGTTTGCGTACTGAATTGTTGGAGCAATGCGCGCGCCGCCGCCGTGTAGGCCTGCGGCTGCTGGGCCGCGACCTGTGCCCGGCGCAGCTTGCTGGCCGCCACCATCTGCATGGCTTTGGTGATCTGCCGGGTGTTTTTCACCGAGCGGATGCGCCGGTTAATGGTCTGCAGGCTCGCCATGGACTATTTGGCCTCCGCGCTGCGATAGGTATCGGCCACCTTCTTCGCTACTTCCACAATTGTGTTAGTGACGTCTGCCTCGGGCTTAGCGCCCTCGTTCAATTTAGTCATGAGCGGGCCATGATCTTTGTGCAGGCGCACGAGCAGTTCATGCACGGCCGGCGCGATGTTCTTTTGCACCAAGCCATCAAACGCACCCTTGGTAGCCGCGGTCAGCATTGCCACCTGCTCCGCCACACTGTACGGACTGTATTGCTTCTGCTTCAGGATTTCGGTCAGCAGACGGCCGCGGTCAATCCGCTGCTTGGTCTCTTCGTCAAGATCAGACGCAAACTGGCTGAAGGCCGCCAGCTCGCGGAACTGGGCCAGCTCCACCCGCAGCGAACCCGCCACACTCTTGGTGGCCTTGGTTTGAGCATCGCCGCCCACCCGGCTCACCGAGAGACCCACCGAGATGGCCGGCCGGATGCCCTGGAAGAACAAGTCCGATTCCATGAAAATCTGACCGTCGGTAATTGAGATGACGTTCGTGGGGATGTAGGCCGAGATATCGCCGGCCTGGGTTTCAATGATGGGCAAGGCGGTTAGCGAACCGGCCCCCAGCTCATCGCTGAGCTTGGCCGAACGCTCCAGCAGCCGCGAGTGCAGGTAGAATACATCGCCGGGGTAGGCCTCGCGGCCCGGCGGCCGGCGCAGCAGCAACGACACCTGGCGGTAGGCCACGGCGTGTTTACTCAAGTCGTCGTAAATAATGAGCGCGTGCTGCTTGTTATCGCGGAAGTACTCGCCCATGGCGGTGCCGGCGTACGGCGCTAGGTACAGTAGGGCCGCCGGATCGCTCGGGGAGGTGGCCACCACAATGGTTTGTTCCATCACGCCCTCTTGCTTGAGGCGTTCCACCAGGGCCGCCACTTTGCTGAGCTTTTGGCCAATTGCCACATACACGTTCACGACGCCGGTCTTTTGCTTGTGCTGGTTGAGCATGGTGTCGACCGCGATGGCGGTTTTGCCGGTTTGGCGGTCGCCAATGATCAGCTCGCGCTGGCCGCGGCCAATCGGCACCATGGCGTCAATGGCGGCCAAACCGGTGGCCAGCGGCTCGTGCACGTGCTTGCGCTGCATGACGCCCGGCGCCGGCCGCTCAATCAGGCCACGCTCCTTAGCTTTGATTTCGCCGAGGCCATCCAACGGCCGGCCCAGCGGGTCAACCACCCGGCCCAACAGTTCTGGGCCCACTGGCACGTCGAGCACGCGGCCCGAAAGCTTAACCTTGGCGCCGGCGCGCACGCCAGTCTCACTGTCCAAGAGGACCGCGCCAATTTCATCTTCGTTCAAGTTGAGTGCGAAGGCGCGGGCCACGCCGCCGCCGTCCGTCTCAATTTCCAGGACCTCGCTGTAGCCGGCGCCGCGCAGGCCGTAAATCCACACCACGCCGTCACCCACGCGGGTGATCACGCCCGATTCGCGCAAATCATCACGCGCCTTCAGGCCCTCAATCGCCGCCTCGAGCTCGCGGCTCAGTTCTTTAACGTTTAAGTCACTCATTCTAATCTCCTTACGCGCCTTCCGTGGCGCGGTCCACATAGCGGGCCAGTTTCGTTCGCACCGATGTATCCATGATGCCGCCCGGCGTTTCAATCACCGCGCCGCCAATGAGAGCGGGGTCAACGCTGGTACTCAGCTCCAGCTGATGTGCGCCGGTCAGTGCCTTGAGCTTGTGCTCAATTTTTGCGCGGGCCGATTGGGCCAGCGGCCGGGCTGCCGTTACCTCAACCGTGAGGTAACCATTCCGCGCCAGGACGGCCGCCACGTCGCGGGCCAGATATTGAGCCTGACGCTGGCGGCCGTTGGCCACCAGCCAGGCTGCCGCCGACCGCACCGCCGCCTGGCGGCCGTCCCGCAACGACTTAGCCAATTCCTGAGCGACCTGTAGGCGGCTGGCCATGGCTACTTGCCCTCCAGGGTGCGGCCAATTAGCTGGCTATCATGATGCTCATCAAGTTTTTCGCCCAGCACCGCCTCGGTGGCCGAAGCCACCAATTTAGCGGTTTCCGTTTTGAGCTCTTTACGGGCCGCCAGGACGTCACGCGCCAGCTGCTCGCGCGCCTCTGTGACAATTCGCTCGGCCTGCTCGCCAGCCTTGGCGCGGGCGGCGTCGAGCTGGGCGCTGGCGTCGGCCTTGGCCGCGGCCAGCACTTCGTCGGCCGACTGGCGCGCTTCGGCCAGCACCTGCTGCGCTTGGTTGCGCGCCTCGTCGAGCTTGGCGGCGGCTTCACGCTCCTGGCGGCTGGCGGCTTCCAGCTCGTCTTTTTTAGCGTCCAGCGCCTTCACGAGCGACGGATAGACAAACCGGCCGAGCACCCAAGCCACCACCAAGAAGGCCAAGGCATTCAAAATGAGCGCCTGCCAGTTGAGCCCGAGGGCGGTAAACAGGGCGCCAAACCCGCCGCTGCTCGTTGTCTCTTCCGCCATTAAGAAATGAAATACCATACTTATATCCTAGGGTCGCCTTACTTAAGGAATTTGATGATCAGGGCGACCACCAAGCCAATAATGGCCAGTGCGTCCACGAAACCCATGGCCAAGATCATCATGGTGCGGATCTTGCCGAGCGCGTCGGGGTTGCGGCCCACGGCGCCAACTGCCGCAGCGCCCACCAGGCCGAGGCCCACCGCGGCCAAGCCGCCAGCGATCGAGTATGTTAAACCAAATGCGAGGGAATCCATTTTGTTCCTTCCTGTTAATATTTGCTATTGGTGCGAAGTAACTGAGCTTGTGAAACGTGCTCAGGCTGAGCCGCTGCCGGCCGGACCTGGACGCGTTCCGCCGCTTACGTCACCGGCACCGCCTTATCCTCCGGCAGTCCCACCGCGGCCTCCTCGCCATCGTCATGATGACTGACGCCTAGTGACACAAACACGCAGGTAAGCATAAAGAAAACATAGGCTTGAATCGCCCCCACAAAAATTTCCAGGAACATAAATGGCGGCAGCGCCAGCGGCGCGGCCCAGGCGGTAATAAAGCCCATCACGGCTAGCAGTACCTCGCCGCCAAAAATATTGCCAAACAACCGCATGGCCAGGGCAATCAGCCGCGAAAATTCCGCGATAATTTCCAGGAAGCCCTCAAAAAACTTCATCGGCTTGGTGAACGGGTTAGCAATGTACCGGCCAATGTTGCCAAAGAACCCGTGCGTGCGGATGGCCCACATTTGCGCGGTAATCATGGTGATAAGCGCCAGCGCGGCCGTAAAGTTCAAATCCGACGCCAAGCCGCGGAACAGCGGCTCGCCGTGCCAGGTCAGCGGACCCACCACCGGCAGCAGCCCAAACCAGTTGTTCAGGCAAATCACAAAAAACATTGTGATGGCCAGCGGCGCCAGCTTAACAGCCATTTCCCGGCTGCCCAACACATCGGCCGCGGTGTTCAGTAATGACTCAAACAGCCACAGTACCGCCACCGAAAAGCGGTTATGCTGGCCCGAGCGCACCCGCCCCACCGTGTAAAACAGCGCCCACACCACCACCGCCGTGCCAAGCAGGCCCAGCAACATGGAATTGGTCACGTGAATGGGACCGACATCAAACAGATGTTCCGCAACCAAACTAACTTGGGGGCCGGCGGCCAGGAGCATTTACTCGGATCCTTTTAGTTGACGTTTGACGAGCCAGATGGAAATACTCAGTCCCACCGCCGCGGCCAGCAGCGTCAGCCACGGCTTGGTGCCCCAATGCAGGTCAGCCCACAGGCCGCCGGCCACGGTGATGGTCGGGGGAGTGAACATCCGCCAGGTGGTGTCAGCCATGCTCCACAGCAAGCGACTGACGCTTTGTTCGCGGTTTCGTTCGCCCATCGAGGGTACGTTACCAAGAAAATGGGAATCAGGCAAATCTAAGGAGGCGCGACATAAATTACGTTTTTGTGGTACAATACTGTGCTTTTTCTCGGCCAAACAAAAACGCCACCTGAATATCCAAGCGACTTGGGTGCTCGGGTGGCGGCCCACCGCCGCGCGTCGGTGCGCGGCGGTGGGCAACCTGGATGGGGTCAGTGGCGGAAGAAATCGATATATGTGATCAGCTCCTCCGTGAAGAACACCCACGTGCCGCCATCAGGCTCCTGCTGGCTGATGAGCTGCCTGCCCCAGATCAGCTGATCGAGCTGGCGTTCCATCTCATCCACGGCGCCTGGCGCGCGTAGCCACGTAGGCGGGTAGTGGACGCCCGGCGCCTGCAGTGCCTTGGCCTCCTTCGCTAGGAGTTCCAACAACAGCCTCCGGCTGACTCCACGCCAGCATTCCTCGTTGTTCTGAAGCGCCCGCAGCATACGCCACAGGAGCTCACCTCGGTAACCGTCGTCAAAGACCTCTTGCATGAGGTAGGGAAGCCCATCAGTGAAGGGCTTGCCTTCGGGCTTTGTAACAGTGGCCGGGTACTCGCAGTAACCCTCTGGCGGTAGCACGAAGCCGGCCGGCGTGAGGGAATTGTATTTGTCCAGCCTCGGCAGCTGGTAGTCGTCTGCCGGATCGCCGGCCGCGCTGGTCTCGGTTGTGGTCATTTCGTAGCTCCTTGTCGCCGACCAACAGATTTTCCAGGTCCTCGAGGGACATCAGCTCGATATCCGCAACGAAGACATATATAATGTCATTAGAAGACTAACAAGTCAATCCCAGGAATCTGACCCACGTGCACTGGCCCAGGCTGGTGTTTGACCGGGGTTTTGGCGGTGAGCCGCTTGTTCGGACCTTATGGAATATGAGGTAACATTTTACGTCCGGATGAGAGCAAATCGCTTGGTTGAGTTAAGGACGTTAAACGCATCCGGGATCTGGGTAAACTCCAGGTCAATCTGGCTCTGAGCTTATATGAGGTCGCAACGGGAGGGGTGTGAGAAGTGCACGTGGGTCAGCCCAGGAATAGTATAAAATACCTATGTTATGACCGGACGCACCCACGACACCGCCGCCTTCACCTTCCTGCTGGCCGCCGTGGCCTTCCACCCGCCGGGCAGCCTCACCACGGCTACGCTGCTGTTGGCGATTTTGGCGAACCAAATCGGCGGCATCGCGCCCGACATCGACCAGCCCACCGCCCCGCTCTGGCGTAACCTGCCGGTCGGAGGGCTGTTTGGCCGCACCATCGACCGGCTGCTTGGCGGCCACCGCTTCATCACCCATTCGCTGCTGGGCGTATGGGCGCTCGGCTGGCTGGCCAACTTCCTGCTGCACTTTTTTCAGCCCGTCATGCCGCGCGTCAATATCACGGTGGTGTGGTGGGCCTTCATGCTCGGCGTCGTCTCCCATCTGGTGATGGACAGCTTCACCAAGGAGGGCGTGCCGTGGCTGTTACCCATCCCGGTAAAATTTGGCATCCCGCCGCTGAAAGCCCTGCGGGTGACGACCGGCCACTTCTGGGAGAATTTTGTGATCTTCCCGGCACTCCTTGTTCTCAACATCATCGTATGTTATGGGTTCTACCCGACGATCGCCACCTTCATACACTCGCACGTTAAGCAATAAATGTGTTATAACGGTTTAGTCCGATCCAACTGACGGCTCTGGCCGTCCTTTTTTGATGGGGTGGTGGCCGATGGGCCGCAAAACTGTGCCTCTCATGACAAACCCGCACACCGGCGTGATCTGGGGCTGCGGCGAACGGGAGGCCACTCTCCAGATCCGCTACTACTTCGGCGGCAAGTGGCGCGAGGTGGAGGTGGCCTACCGCGACCAGTATATGATCGGTGCCACACCGGGCCGCAGCCACGGCGCGTTTTACCTGCGGTGGGCGGTCAGTCCGGCCGTGCGGAACGAGCTCGAGCACTGGGGGCGGCAGATTCGCATCGGCATGCCGGTGGTGTTCGACGATGTGCCCGGCGCCAACAAGCCATGGGGCTTCCGGCCGCCCATCACCCAGCGGGCCAAGCGCCAGGCCAACCGTCGCGGCAAGCGCTACACCGTGCCGCCTGCCGTGCTCACTCGGCCGCGGCCCAAGCCGGACGCCACTGACCGTGACCGTGTGAGTACGGTGAGCGCAATCACCTCCAGCGCTGGCACGTATCGGCCTGTGCCGATGAGCCCGCCCGTGATCATAGACCGGAAACCCTACGGCCGCGTTCACCTCAAGCCCAAGGGTACACCGGGAGCTCGGACACCGAGTAAGCAAGGCAAGCAGCGGCGCTAGCCGCCCATCGCTCGCCGGCGACTCGGCGAAACCCACGCTCCGGCAACGCCTCAGGCGCCGGGCGGTTAACTCCGCCGGCCCACGAGGGGTTGGCGGAGTTTTCCGTGTTTATGCGCGCAGAGCCCCCGCCGTGCGACCCTAACCCGGCAGCTCTAGCCTTGCGGCGCTAACCCCGCATAAAGCGCCAGGCATCGGCCACCATGTCGTCCAAGGTTTTTGTGGGGCGCCAGCCTAAAACCTGTGCCGCCTTCGCGTTAGATGCCACGAGTTCCGCCGGATCACCCGGCCGCCGCGCCGCCAACTTCACCACCAGCTCTTTGCCGGTTGCCCGGTTGACGGCCGCGATTACCTCACGGTTCGAGGAACCGTGCCCATTGCCCAGGTTAATAATTTCGTGCCGACCCGCCGCCAGCTTGCCCAAGGCCAAAACGTGCGCCTCGGCTAAATCTGCCACGTGGATGTAGTCGCGCACGTTGGTGCCGTCGGGGGTGGGGTAGTCGTCACCATACACCGTGAACGGCTCACCGGCCGCCGCCGCCCGCAGCGCCAATGGAATAATGTGCGTCTCCGGCTCGTGCCGCTCACCGTAGCGCCCGTATGCCCCCGCCACGTTGAAATAACGCAAACTAATTGCCGCCAGGCCGTAGGCCCGGGCATAGCTGGTAATAGCATGGTCAATGGCCAGTTTCGTGTCGCCATAGGTATTGGTGGGCGCGGTTGGGTCTGTCTCCAGGATGGGTGTGTGCACCGGGTTGCCATAACACGCGGCCGTCGACGAAAACACCAGTTTGGTAATGCCCAACGTGCGCATGCCCGCCAACAGTTGCAGCGAATCCGCCACATTGGTCTGCCAGTATTTTTCTGGCTCATGCATCGATTCACCTGCTTGGATCAGTCCGCCCATGTGGATAACCGCCTCCACGTGCTCATCTGGCCCAACTAGCGTGGCAATATTCGCCAGCGACCCCCGGATGAACCGCACGCCGTCGGGCAAGACCGGCTCCCGCTCAGCATTGTCTAAAGCTATAACCGCGTGTCCGGCCTCGTGTAATTTGGCGGCCGTCACGCTCCCAATGTAGCCGGCGCCACCGGTAATCAAAATTTTCATGCCCCCAGAATATCATATTAATTTCGTTTGACATCATTGACAAAGATGCGAAATTTGGCCTAGAATGAAGTGTCTTTCTATGTCAACCCCGGAGCTGCTCCGGCCGATGCACCTGGAAGGATGACGCTAGATGGTCAAAACTCCCACGGAGGCAGACAGACGGGCCGCGCGACGTACACCCGCGCTCGACCCGCTGTGCTGTGAAGAAGCCAGACAGTTTTTGGCTGACCTACATCGGATAAGCCGCCTCCGCTGCCAACAGCGGACTCCACTGACGCCTCGGACGTCAATCGACCCTGGCCGCAGAGATTCGCGCACCGGCCTGACCAGACGCCGGTGGCTCTGATGCCGAATTTTCTGTCCCGCCGCTGCATCAGGCCACTACGGCCTCCCTTTCTCGGTGAGGCCCGTGTGGTGGGCGTCGGCTTGTGGACAATCCGCATCGGCTACAGGGTACACGGCACCAGCCGGGTGGTGGTGTACTGGAAGCTGAGCTTCACACAGCGCCGGCTGGTGCTCCGTGATCCGGAGACGCGCCAGTACCGCGTGTGCGTCGACGACCAGCCCGTCGCCACCTCCTTGCTCGACCGCCTGAGATTACCCGGCCGGCCAGTCGTTATCCTGCACAATGGTGACGACGACGAGGCCACAACCTTCTGGGGAGTCAAGCCCCGGCGGTCAATGTCTGAGTTCACCACGTACCATGTCCGGCTGCTGTACAGCCGGTTGTGCCGGCGCATCCGTCGGCGGGCTATCCGTACGGAGGCCCGCACCACGCCATGACCTTGGCCCAGGGCCTCGGCTACCACAATCCACCCGCCAACTACCCACCGGAACGACACTCACGCGGACCATGGATGGTTAGCGGGTTTGTCGTTTGTTCGCGGCTCTAATACACAATTGACATAAGCACTATTATCGGCCTATGCTAAGGCGTCTTTCCGCGCGCCCATCTGCCCAAATCAATCCGGAAATTTAGGCAGTCCGCGCGCGGAAGGATCCAAGGAATTATTGCAACATGTAGCGGTTATTAAGGGGGCTTCCGGGGGCGGCGCGCGGATGCGCGCCGCCC
>DATDME010000042.1:0-10767 GCA_036518915.1 Candidatus Saccharimonadia bacterium
GCACTTGGTCCGGTCCCGGTCAAACAAAAACCCCATGAGGTCATACGTGGGGTAGTGCTTGAGGTAGACGAGAATAAAGACCAGTTTATCTTCCCAGCTGGGAAGCTTACCCGACCGGCCACCTCCGATCTTACGTTTACGCTTCGGAGTAAGTTCGGAACGATATCCAAGAGCAGCTTGCTTAAAGGCCGGCAGCAGCCGGTTAAACTCAACGACCGAGAGGCCGGTCATGGCTACGCACATTCGATTCGATTTGAGGAGTTTTTGTGTTTTGATGAGCATGCAATTATTCTAGCAAAGCTCTAATTGGCTACAAGTTTAGTATCGTCGACGTACATACAGGCGGCGGGAACGATCTCGCGATTGATGGCGTTGCGATTATCGTAAATGGCAACCTTATAACATCCGTTGAAGAAGTGACGGACCTGCTTGCGGTGAATCGCTATCTAGACGTATCTTTTGTATTCATCCAAGCGAAGACAACGGGTAATTTTAATGGCGCTGAAATGGCGGCGTTTATTGATGGCGTCAAATTATTTTTTGATGACGAAGTTTCAGTCCCAATGAACGAAGAAATTATTGCCGCCCGTGCTGTCATGAACGCCGTCTATGAGAACGGGGCAAAGTTTGGCAAAGGCAAACCCACATGCCGGCTTTACTACGTGACCACGGGGAAGTGGACAAACGAGCCTTTTCTCGCGGAAAAAATCAATGCCCGCGTTCGCGAACTTGAGTCAACCAATTTATTTGCAAATGTGACGCATACACCGTGGGGCGCCGATGAACTCCATACAGCCTATCAACGAAGCAAGAATAACGTTACAGCCGAATTTATCTTCGATAATAAGGTGGTTCTGCCCGAGATTAATGGGGTGTCACAGGCTTATCTTGGTGTACTTCCTGTTTCTCAATTCCTGAGCATTATTACTGATGATTCTGATGGGATCCGTAAGGCATTATTTTATGACAATATCAGGGATTTCCAGGACTATAATGATGTCAACAAAGACATCCAAGAAACACTAGCGAACAAAGAAGCACATCAGCGCTTCGCGGTCCTAAACAACGGTGTAACGATCGTGGCTAGAGAGCTTGACGCAGTTGGCAATAAATTCACAATGACTGATTACCAAATTGTGAATGGATGTCAAACCAGCCATGTTATTTATGATGAGCGAGCTAAGCTCGGTGACGGCATTTTTGTCCCCGTCAAAATTATCGTCACCGAAGACGAAGACCTAACGAGCGCCGTAATCAGGGCGACCAATCGCCAAACCGAGGTTACAGCCGAAGATTTATACGCCTTAAGCGCTTTTCAAAAAAAGCTCGAAGACCTGTATGCTTCATATCCCCCTAAGAAACGGTTGTACTATGAGCGACGATTGCGCCAGTATAATTCCGCAGAAATCGAGAAGGTACGCGTAATCACGAAGCAACAGCAAATTCGCGCCTTCGCAGCAATGTTTTTGGATGATCCGCACCGTGCAAGTCGATATTATGCAGATCTAAAAGCACTTGTACCTGAGCGGATCTTTAATGAAACACACAAACCAGATCCCTATTACATCTCCGCCTATGGTTACTACAAGCTGGAGTTTTTCTTCCGCAATGGATCGTTACCGTCAATTTACAAGCCGGCACGATATCATATTTTAATGGCATTCCGGTATATCTGTGGTGGCCCTGATATGCCCGCGCTTTCAGCAAATAAGATGGAATCTTACTGCAATAAAATCGCCACTAGGCTATGGGACGACAAAGCAGTACTGAACGATTTCTCGAAAGCAATCGAAGCCGTCGACGCAGCAGCGAACGGAGCCCCAATTACACGAGATAGCGTTAAGACTCAAAGCTTTACCGATGCGGTTAAGCGTGAACTTGGAGTTAAGTCCACAAAGTAGCCATAAACCCTTCCCAAAACCCCCAATATCTGGTACTATTCCCTAGATAACATTATCAAGTGGGAGGCGCACAAGTCGAAGCGCCGCTCGAACCACAAGGAGATTTACATGGCAGTTGCCAAGAAAAAGCCCGTTAAAGGCGTCATTAAATTCCGCGTTCAAGGCGGAAAAGCTACGCCCGCCCCGCCCGTCGGTTCTACCCTGGGTGCCAACGGCGTTAACATGATGGACTTCATCAACGCCTTCAACGACCAAACTCGTGAAATGAACGAGCTGTTGAGCGTGAAAGTTACCATCTTTGAGGACCGCACCTTCACCTTTACTTACAAGGGTGAGACGATGGCCAACCAGTTGCGCAAAGCCGCCGGCATCGACAAGGGCTCCGGCGTCCCCAACAAGAACAAGGTCGCCAAGATCACCCGTGAGCAGGTCCGCCAGCTCGCCGAGAAGAAAATGAAAGACACCAACGCCCACGACCTGGCCGCCGCCGAGAACATCGTGGCCGGCCAAGCCCGTTCCATGGGTATTGAGGTAGTTGACTAATTAACCGTGGGAGGCATGCGTTAGCGCAGCCATTTGTACCACAGGAGATTTTAACCAATGGCAGAATCTACTGACCGCATAGAAAAGAAGGCCCACGACGAAGAAGTGGACCAAGTAACCGAAGCCCGTGAAGAGAACGTCGACCTGCCCCAGGACGCCACTCACGCTGAGGTCGAACAAAAAGAGGGTGACACCACCCCCGACCAAACCGACGACGTGACCGAGCAGTCCGAGGAAGACGCCGACAAGGCTGAAACCAAGACCGCCAAGGCCGGCAAGCACAGCGCTAAAGCCATCCGCGAGGCCGAAGCTGAAGAAGCCCGCCAGGCCGCCAAGGCCGAGCGCGCCCAACACGAGGCCGAGGAAGCCGCCGCCCCCAAGCCCCCGCGCCGCCAGCTGCCCAACCCCCTGCACCAGCACGGCAAGAAATACCGCGCCGCCAAGGAGCAAATCGAGAAAGGTAAGCTCTACGACCTAGCCGCCGCCCTCGAGCTGGCCACCAAGACCAGCGTCACCAAGTTCGACAGCTCAGTTGAGGTGCACGTGAACCTGGGCGTTGACCCGCGCCAGGCCGACCAGATGGTCCGCTCCACCGTCGTGCTGCCCAACGGCACCGGCAAGACCATTCGCGTGGCCGTGTTTACCGACGGCAAGGACGCCGAAGCCGCCAAGGCTGCCGGCGCCGACCTCACAGGCACCACCGAGCTCATCGCCGACATCGAAGCCGGCAAGCTCAACTTTGACCTCTTGATTGCCACCCCGGCCGGCATGGCCCAGCTCGGCAAAGTCGCCAAGATCCTCGGGCCGCGCGGCCTCATGCCGAACCCCAAAGCCGGCACCGTTACCCCGGATGTCGCCAAGGCTGTCACCGACGCCAAGGCTGGTAAGGTTGAATTCCGCATCGACAAGCAGGCCATCATTCACCAGGCCATCGGCAAGGTGAGCTTCGACCAGGCCAAGCTGCGCGAGAATGCCGAAGCTTTCCTGCAGGCCATCCTGAAGGCCAAGCCATCAGCCGCTAAGGGCACCTACGTGAAAGCCATCACCCTCACCACCACCATGGGTCCGAGCGTGCGCGTTGACGCCGCCCCCACCGTGGCTGCCATTTCCGGCAAAAAGTAAGCCCATTACTCCTATCAAAAAGGACTTCAACGAAGTCCTTTTTTGTGTTTGTAGAGCGAGAATGAGCCGTTGAGAATAAACCGTAAGGATTTTTTGCGCACCACCGCAACCCTCGGGCAGGTTATGATTGAGGTGTCGGGCTTGTGCCAAAACTGACAATATATTTTAATATATATGCCACAATGTCGACAGAAAGGTGGCATGCTCCAATGGCAGATCTAAAGATCGTGCTCATCCAAGGGATGCCGGTAACGCCCAAGAAAGAGCTTTCAGCGCTGGGGCGAGAGGCCCTTGAGGCTATCATCGACCAGCTGAAGGAAGTAATTGGCGATCCAGACAGCGCAGATGCCAGTGTATTTGCGAATGTCCACGTATTCACGGCCCAGGCACCTGAGGCCGTCGTCGTAGCCGAGCAGCTCGCAGAGCTGTTCTCGCCCCACGACGCCAAGCGCATGTCGTGGCTCAACCTCGGGCAGCCCACGATCGACGAAATGGCCGTTGAACTGCGCCAGCTCGCGAACAACTCCACCGTTATATTGGTGGTGCCGAACGTCGCCGCCGCGAAGGCACTGACCGAGTTGAGTGACAGACCCGTGCCTGACCCCAACCCAAGAGGCCTCATCCTCTTGACCTTCGACACCGCGCCGCAATCCGATACCGCACAGGGACAGTGGCTGCTGAGGAGGGCCAACGGCTTCTAGCCTTTGAGGAGGGCCAACAGCTTCTAGCCTTCGGGCGGCCGAGAGCCTTCGGGTGGCCGCCCGGAGGCTCTCGTGCTATCTGGAATCTGATATGATAGGTCCACGATGAGCTTCCGGAGCCTACCCGATCACATTTTTTCTGCCTACGGTCTACAACCAATAACCGTTGCCGCACCCCAGCGCGGCTACCGCAATCATAGCTACGCACTCAGCTTAGCCGACGGCCGGCAACTCAATCTCATTCAGTACAAACGTGACGCCGACATCACCAGCCGCATCCGCCGTGCCAATCAAGTAGGAGCCTGGGCCGCCCAGGCCGGCCTGCCCGCCCGCACGCCGGCCGATCCCCGCATTCTCCAGGCCAAAGGCCGCGCTACCACGTACTTCAGCCTCTATAACTACTTGCCTGGCACGACTATTCCCTGGGAAGCCTACACGCAGCGCCATCTAAAATTGCTGGGGCTGAGCCTCGGACGCCTGCATCACGCCCTGCGCCAGCTACCTCAACCAAACTCCATCCAACAGCACCTTACAGCCGATGAGCTGAACCAGCAACTGAGGTTACTGAGTAGCTATTTCAACCACACGCCCGTCTTGAGCGCGTTAGCGGGCAAACTGCGCTTAACGGTCAACCACAGCTGGTTGGAGCAGCAAGCTACCGTGCTGCAGGCCGTCTCGCAGCTACCCCATCAGCAGCCCCTGCACCTGGATTTCGTCCGTAGCAACCTCTTGTTTGCGCCAGCGCGGCCTTCCGACCCGCTGCAATATGAGGGCCTGGCCCTCACCGGCATCCTTGACTTCGAAAAAGTTGCTTGGGGCCATCCCGGACTCGACCAGGCCCGCACGCTGGCCTTCCTATTGGTGGATTGCCGTTACAAAACCCCGCGCCAAATCCGCAAATACTTTCTGGAGTCGGGCTACCGCAAGCGGGGTGGGGGAATGATTGCTCGCGAGTCCCGGACCGAGTCCCCGAAACTGTTGCTCACAGAATTAGTTGACTATTATCTGTTTTACGACTTCTACAAATTTCTGCGCCACAACCCATACGAATCGCTGCCGTCCAACCAGCATTTCCGCCGGACCGTTACCCTGTTGATCTCTCGCCAAATCCTCGCCCCAGATGATACGATAGCAAAAGCAGTTAGTGGAGCAGTAAATGGCAACGCCCTGGAAGAAGCGTCTCATCGCCCAATCCGACCTCATGACCCTACGCGAGCAGCTTAAAGCCAAGGACAAAAAGATTATCTTCACCGCCGGCTCGTGGGACCTACTCCACGTCGGCCAGTGCCGCTACCTCGAAAAGGCCAAAGAGCTCGGCGACGTGCTCGTGGTGGGCGTGTCCTCCAATGAAGCCATCCGCCGGGTGAAGGGCCCAAACAAGCCCATCCTCGACGAGAAAATCCGGGCCGAAATGCTGGCCTACCTGCGGCCCGTCGACTTTATTACCGTCTTGCCCGAGCCCAGCTGCGCCCCGTCACTCGGCCTGCTCCAGCCGGATATTTTCGTAACCGTGCAAGAAGACTGGACCTCCGACTATAAGTCTTCCAAAGAGTACAAACTTGTCACCAAATATGGAGGGCAAGTGCTCGTCGTTGATCGTCAATCTACCACCATTTCCACGACCAAAATTGTGCAGCGCGCCATTGGCGGCCAGCTCGGCGACGTCTTCAAAGACTTCATGGAACTGCGCAAAGACCCGCTGAAGGAACGCTAAATGGACGAATGGACCACCGAAAGCTCGCGCTACATCGTAAATGATCGCTGGCTGAAAGTCCGCGCCGACCGCATGCGCACTCCTGACGGTCACATCCTCGATCCATATTATGTACTGGAATACGGGGATTGGGTAAATTGCCTGGTTATAGACGAAGAATTCAAAGTCATACTTTTGCAACAATACCGGCCTGGCGCTAAGCAGATCATTACTGAGATCATGAGCGGCGGTATTGAGCCCACCGATACGTCGCCCCTGGCCGCTGTCCGTCGGGAGCTATCCGAAGAAATCGGTTACGAGGATGGCACAATTCATCAAACCGGCGTCTGCTTTGCCAATCCAGCCAATCAGCCAAACCGGGTATATACGTTCATTGCACTCGGGGGTCGGGCCACCGACCAGCACAAACGTGAGCCAGGCGAGACGACGAACGTCATCAAGCAACCGCTCCCACATTTCGTGCATCAGCTAACCGATCCAACCACTCCGCCAATGCAAGCCCTACATTTATCAGGGATCTGGTTTGGACTCAGCTTTTTGCGCAACAGCACAGACCCCCAATTCGCTGCCTATCGCCAGGTCCTGCAACAATGAGTGAGCTCCTTGACCAACTCCCGTCCGAAGACCGCGCCAAACAAATTGGCTACCGCGACGCCCGCTTCACCAAAAATTACGACGGCATCTGGCAAAACGTCGGCAAGTGCGTGTTCTGCGATTTGCGCGATAAATACATCTTCTTTGAAGAAAACGACGTCGTAATGACAGTGAGCCTGTTTGCCTACATTGACGGCCATCTCATGATTATCCCGCGCCGGCACGTCAAAACCACCAAGGAGCTGACCGATCGCGAGTGGCGGACGGTGCGCAAATTTACGTATCTCGCCAAAAAGCTCATCCGTGAGATATATGACATTAAAGGCATGCAAATCGTCGAAAAGGAAGGTGAGACAGCCCAGAGCACTGTCAACCAGCATATCCATTTTCACTGTATACCCTTTGACGCACCGGATCTTTCTACCTGGAACTATCGCAAGCTCAAATTTACGCCCGTGGAAAACGCCAATAAATACCGGGCAGCAAGCAAAAAGCTCCTTGCCCAAGCCGCCAAATACGACGTCAAATACGCGCAGCCCGAAACCTTCCGCATGTCCTGCGATGCCATTATCCTCAACCAGCATGATGAGATCCTGTTCCAGGAACGCACCGAGGGCATGAAACTTGAGCCCGACTACTTCACCCCACCCGGCGGTGGCGTTCACACTGGCGACACCAGCCTAGAAGCCGCGGTTGTGCGGGAGCTGCAGGAAGAGGTTGGTGTTGCCTTTGCGCCTGGTGATTTATCGCTCATCACCTCGCGCTTCGACACCATGGCCTACCAACGGCATGAGCCACATCTAAATACGAAAGTTGTCACTCCCGTCCGCTTCTTCTGGAATCTCTATCTACTGCGTACCACGCTGCCACATTCAGCTTTCACCCCCGGCGACGATTGTGCCGCCATCCATTGGGTACCCCGCGCCGAGGTCGCCAAGCACGCCCATATCTCGCCCGAAATGAAAGCGATTATCGCTGGCCTCTCGCTATGACTAATTTCAACTGGGCTGACCTAGCCTTTGCCTCCAATAAACCGCTCAAAGAGCTGCAGGCTACGTTCATTGCCGCGCCGCGCGAACTCAGCCTGGCCCGGTTCAAGCAGCTCGTTAAAACCTACCTGCCCAAAGGTAACCTCGTACTCGGTGTGAGCACCCAAGATTATGTTGACGGTTTTACCGGCCAACCGCAATTTCGCACCCTGCGCCAGGCCGCCGTCCAAGCCGTCATCGACCAGGTCGATGCCGCCAGCCCCCAGGCCAAAATCCATACCCTCACATACGCCCCGGCCGATGAACCGCACCTCATCGCCAAAAACCTGTTCGCCCGGTATGTATTTATCAACGGCTCTTGGTCACGGTCATTCCACTTGCGACCAGCTTTCTATGAACTTACTAAACTTCGGGCCGGCTACCAGCTCATCAGCCCGTTTACTGGTGAAGTTGAGGCCCATGCCTACCTTGACCAGATTTGGCCGGAAATCGAAGCCGCCACGCCACTGCCTGCGCCCGGCACGCGCCTGACCGCCACCCAAGCCCTTGAGCTGGCCGGCACCGCCGCCCGCCGCAGCTTTGACTACACCTTTCAGACCGGCACGGTGCTGGCCCGCCCAGCCGGCCGGGACACCTTTGAGTTCATCACCGCCAGCTGGAACGCCGTTGTGCCACACCAAACCCGTGCCCTGCACGAGGGCAGCATCCGCGAACAGCGCTTCTCGCCGGCCGGCGACCTCAACTTTTACGACACCAACCACGCTGAAATGGCGCTGCTTATCGCAGCCGCCACGCAGCACCTCAACCTGGCCGGCGCCACCATGTTCATCAATCTGCTGCCGTGCCCCACCTGTGCCCGCATCCTAGCCGCCACGCCCATTGCCAAGTTTATCTATCAACACGACCATTCCGACGGCTACGCTTACAACTATCTCCAGGCCGCCGGCAAAACCATTTTTCGTATCGCAATATAACATGTCAAAAATCTTTCAATATATCTATGTCCGATATAACACGATACAATGGTTGTGCTGAAGGTCTCAGGTTTCATCCTGACGCCTGATGCCGCAACGTAACTACTATCAAGAACTATGGAAGGATAATGCATGCACCGCATAAAACGCACCAGTGTTATTGCCAGCACACTCCTGCTAGGCCTGACAAGCCTTGTGGGTTTGGTACCCGTCGCGCAAGCCAGCCAGCGCTATGAAGCCAATGGCAAAGACCACGGTCCCGCCATGACGCGCCTCGACCTCGGTGGTCGCGGCGCTGGCCCAAGCCTCTTTGCGGCTCCCCAGGCCCAACCGGCCAACCCACAGCCGACCACGCCCGAATGCCCACCCGAGCTAGCCAATCGTTGTCATCTCAGTCTCGCAGCCTATGTTCAAAACAACCCCAACGACAAATCTGACTACGGCAATTTCGACTTGTCCAATCGGCCAACCGGCGGCCTGAACGACCTCGCCAAGACCTCTATGGCCATTAATACTATTGTTATCCATGACACTGAAGGCAGCCTGAGTGACACTCTGGCTGCCTTCCAAAACCCCACCTTCTACGCGAGTGCGCACTACGTCATCGACAGCGACGGCAGCATCTACCAAACCGTTCCGCTCAAAGATATTGCCTGGCATGCCGGCAACTGGTACGTCAATCAACACTCAATTGGCATTGAGCATGTCGGCCACGCAGTAAACGGCGGCACCGAGTACACGCAAGCCATGTACAACTCTTCAGTCCTGCTGGTTCGCTGGCTAAGCACCAAATATCATATTCCGCTCGATCGCCAGCATATCCTCGGCCACGATAACGTTCCCGCCCCCACCACCGGCCTCATTGCCGGCATGCACTGGGACCCCGGCACCTTCTGGAACTGGGAGTATTACCAAAACGCCCTGAGCATGCCTCCGGTCATCTCGACTGGCACAACTGGCCAACTCATCACCATCGCACCGCATTGGATGATTAATCAGCCCGTCGTTGCTAATTGTCCGACTGATACCACCTGTACCAACCTACCCAACCAGCCAGCCAACTTTGTCTATCTACGCAGCCAGCCCGTGGCTACCGCGCCTCTCTTAACCGATCCCAACCTGCCAAGCATCGGTGGTACCACCCGCATTGACGACTGGGCTGCTCGCGCCACCTACGGCCAGCAGTTTGCCGTCGCTGCCCGCCAAGGCGATTGGGTTGGCATCTATTACGGTGGCCAAAACAGCGACGGCTCAGCTAAAATTGGCTGGTTTGAGAACCCCTACGGTTTACTCAACGCCTGGCCGACCAAGGGCAGCTACCTTACGCCAAAAGCCGGCCTCGCGAGCATCCCAGTGTATGGTCGAGCCTATCCAGAGGCCAGCGCCTATGCCGGCTCCCAAGTGCCCGTACAAACAATCGCGCCCTTAAATTACACCATCGGGGCCGGTGAAAAATATGCCAGTGGCGGCCTCGTCCCCGTCGACTACCAGTGGGATTGGACGATCGACGCCAGCCTGCCTGACGATCATACCACCATCATTGGCCAAGATAAGTACTACGAGATCCAATTCAACCATCGTGTGGCGTACGTGAAAGCCAGCGACGTCACAAGCGTCCCTGTCCAGTAAATTCAAGGACAGCTTTGCCCGCTCCCCATTCGACTACAATCGGGTGGGGAGCATTCTTATCACCCGCGCCCACACATCCCAAAAAATCTGTCATTGTGATACATTAATGCTGGCGCAATTCCGAGACATCTGGAGGTATACATGGAAACTACCAGACCAAGAAGACTCGCACGCGCAGCCAGTGTGATCAGTATCATACTGATCACACTCGCCACCCTGCTCGACTCAAGCACTGCCCAGGCAAATCAAGGCGGCTATTGCCCGCCGGCAACCGTCTTCCAGAGCAGCGGCCAACTCAGCTCCGGCCTCCCTTACAGCATGTCGGTGAGTGAGTTGGCACCCAACAGCTGTGGCACCGGCCAGCTCACGCTCGTCCAAGCGGTATTCACCCCGCACGGGCCGGGCGTCACTAATGTCCGAGTTGTGCTGTGGATGCCGAAGGGTCTTGTCCTCAAGGTCATTCCGATTGAGCGGGGGACCGGCCAAACCGTTACCTGGATGCCACGCATCCGGCCGGAAGTGGACCCAGCCGTACTCGTCGGCTTCGTGGTTTACCAGGCCAACGCCAACCGCCAGACAGCCGCCATCTAGCAACCCGTC
>DATDME010000043.1:0-11076 GCA_036518915.1 Candidatus Saccharimonadia bacterium
TTGAGCAGTACCACCGGGAGGTCAAACAGCTCACTGGCATTGCCAAGTGCCAGGCCCGCAATACCCGAGCTCAGCGCAAACATATCGTAACGGCTATTCTGGCCTGGATAGTGCTCCACGCTCAGGCGCAGGCGAACCATAAGACAATGTATCAATTGAAGGACGAACCGTTACGAGCATTCCAAGCGCAGCTGTGGCGGCGTCCTTACACTGCGTTTACGGTGTAGAGTGCGAAAGTCCTGTACCAAATAAAACAACCTCACAGGCGCAACTCTCATTGAAAAAGCCCCACTGCGTGAGGCTTTTTCAATGGTGCGGCAAGTGGTGAAAAGTTGGAACTCTATCTTGCAAGAGGTAGCCGACTTGAAAGAGCTTATCGACGCAATCTAGATATCAATTTCTTTGGCGATCCAGGCGCATTCCTCTAAGGCGACCAGTTCTAATTGTGCCGGGAAGGCCTTTAGGAGTTCGAGTGATTCATCAGTGGCGCGGAACTCAGTACTCCCATAATGCACAAGCAATCGAATCGGCAATGTTCCAAGGCCCTTTAGAACACTGTTGCTAGTACTGAAGAAATAGTATGTCGAGAACAGGCATGCGCCGGCTGAAGATCCTCCAACAACTTTCCCCCGAATGGACGCGATGAAGTCGGGATATTTTTGCATATCTTTCACAAGCTCATCTGTTTCACCGCCGGTAATGTGGATTGTTTTAGCGCTCTGGATTTGGTTAATCAGATTTTCATGGGTCGCATTAATTACTTTGATATCAAGTTTGGTTTGAGCCAAAATAAATTGTTTTTCGCGCTCATAGACTTCGATGCGATCAGCCTCATCGCGACGAGCAAACCCGATAAATAGTACTTCGTCTCCATCAGATAATTGCCTGGTCAGTTCGTGGAAGTAGGAATCATTGCGCTCGTCATGAAGTCTGAGGCGACCACCATGTAAGAGAAAAGTTGTCTTCATAGGATTGTATGATAGCAAAAAGAAGCCATTAATGGCTTCTTTTTAAGTATAAGAACATTGGTGCGCCCGGAGGGATTTGAACCCCCGACACCCAGTACCGGAAACTGGTGCTCTATCCCCTGAGCTACGGGCGCGGACCGGTCACAAAAATTGTAACCTACCTAGATTAGTACGCTTGCGAAGATTTCTCAAGTTCCTGGGCGGCTAGGCGAGACTGCAAGTCGTGCAGGCGGGCCTGGTTGACCATGACATTTACGATGATGGCCACAATGACCACGATGTAGTTGGCGGGATGGGTCTCGGCTCTGGAGCCGGCCGGCAGGGCTTTTAGTTGGATGTAGCGCACGAGCGGTACGGGCATAAGGACAGTTGTGACCGCGAGAATAACCAATCCGCCGAGGAACGGGATGAAATATAGCATGTTCACCAAGCCCACCAACGCGTTGGCGGCGGCCACTTCCCAGAAGTGACCTTTAACGATATGCAGGCTGCGCTTCATAGCGGCGGCGCCAAACACATTGTCTTCGACGGCCACATACAGGCTGTAGCTAAACCAAACCGCAAAAATGATGCCCGGCACGATAAGCAAGATAAGCCCGCCCACAATTGTCAGACCCACGAGGAGCGCGGTTAGGAAGAGTTTGACGGGCTGGACCCAGCCGGCGGGGCGGGCTTCAGACAGCTCCAGGCGGCGGCCACGGATGGCGGCCAGCATGATTGCTATGTTCATCCAAGCCACGTACATGGCGCCGATGATGGCCGCTACCACCACGGCCGCGCTGAGCACTAAGCCTACCAGCGGCATAATTTTTGCCATCACAACCACCACGAGCCCGGCCGCCACCACGAGCCCTACTATCATCAGCAACAGCATGACCAGCGGTTTCCAGGCTAGCTTGAAAGCCTCCCAAGCAGGCATAACCAAGGAAAACGGGTTCGAATCATAAACGGACGCGGGCCGGGCCGGACTAGCAAGCTGTTGTTCCATATTCACTTGTCTCCTGATAATAGTATGAGGAGACTTTGGACGGACGTCAATTTCTCCGGTATGCTGATGGTATGAACGAAACCTCCGCCACCGACGCCACAAAAACCGCATTGGAAAACAGCGTTAACTGGTTCTTATCCGACAAGCTCCAGGACGCTGGCACGTCTATCGCCACCAAAAAGTACCTGACGGCCGACAACCAATTGGTATACCTCACCCGGCTGAATACCGCCGAGCCCACTATACCCAAGGTGAAGATCCAGCAGTTTGTGCGGGTTGACCATGGCGTGCGTGAGGCCGGCTACCAGCTGTTTGGCGACCACCGGTTCCTGAAGTACACCAATGAAATGATTTTTGGGACCCAGCCCAACACGGCGGCCGGCAACCAAACCGAGGACGTCAGCGAAGCCGAGGCGGCGGACCTGCTGAACCTGGTCAATAGCTTAACGACCGCCCGCCAGACGCTGTAAATGACTGAGGTACGTGAACCTGCCGGGCTACAACGCGGCGTGCGCCTGGCCGGCTACACCACCATACGCATCGGCGGCCCGGCTGACGCGCTGGTAGTGGTGCGCACGGCCGCCGAGCTTGAAGCCGCCTGCCGTTGGGCGGCTGAGCAGCACCTGCCGGTGGTGGTGCTGGGCGAAGGCTCAAATATGGTGGTGAGTGACGAGCCATTGCATATTCTGGCATTGAAGTTGGAACTGCCCGGGTTTGAAGTGCTCGATGAAGACGCCCACGGCGTGACGCTGCGCGTGGGCGGCGGCGAGCATTGGGACGATGTCGTGCGCCGCACGGTGGAGCATGGCTGGTGTGGCCTGGAAGCCCTGTCGATGATTCCGGGGACGGCCGGCGCGGCGCCGGTGCAAAATGCCGGGGCTTACGGCCAGGAAACGGCCGACACACTCGTGGAACTGGAAGCCTACGACCTGCGCGCTGGTGATTTTATAACGTTTAGCAAGGCACACTGCAGCTTTAGCTACCGGTCAAGCCGCTTCCGTGAAGCCGACGCGGGCCGCTACGTGATCACCAGCGTGACGTTTCGGCTGCGCAAGGGCCGGCCGGCCGCGCCCACGTACAAGCCGCTCGTAAAATACTTGGCCGACCACCAGATTGAGCAGCCCAGCGTGGCGCAAATCCGCGAGGCCGTGATGGCAGTACGCCGCCGCATTCTGCCTGATCCCAGCGTGGTGCCCAACGCCGGTTCGTTTTTCAAAAACCCCATAATTAGCGCTGAGCAGTTCCACGAACTCGAACAAGACCACGAGAACGTGGTGTCATTCCCCTACGGCGAAAACTTCAAAATTAGCGCCGGCTGGCTGCTCGACCAGTGCGGCTTTAAGGGCAGCGAGCACTTCGGCCTGAAGATTTGGGAGCACCATGCCCTGGTGATTACCAATCCGCAGGGGGCGGATTTTGAGCATCTCATGAAACTGGTGAAGCTTATGCAAGACACGGTTAAGAGACGTTTTGGTATTGAGCTTGAGCAGGAGCCGCTGCTGATCCGCTAGCGGGTGTTGGACTCGGAGATCGTGAGAATGAGTTTGTCCATGCGCTGGTTCACCATGTCGAACCGTTGGCCTAACTCATGGCGGACGGTATTGATTTCGCTGGAGAGCTCAAGCTTGTCGGAGCGGATATCGGCCCGAATGGATGCAATGTCAGACTCAATGCTATCAAGCCGCTGGGCGGTTTGGCCAAGTCGGAAAACTTTGCTGGCCAGCCATAAGAAACCACCCATAACGAGGGCCACGGTTGAGGCAATGGTGCTGATGGTGGTCCAATCAATGGTGCTCATGGTTTTTGCCTCCCGGTTATACATTTCGTATCTATTCTATTTCTAGTATAGCGTACGGTTTTTGTATGGTCAATAGCCGGCGGCGAGTTAGATGGCGGCTTTGGCGGGTACGCCGGCCGGCAGCTCGTGGTGCTGCTCCAGGAATTTTTCGGCGTCGAGGGCGGCCATGCAGCCGGTGCCGGCCGAGGTAACGGCCTGGCGGTAGCGTGGGTCCTGCACGTCGCCGGCAGCAAACACGCCGGGCACGCTGGTGGTGACGCCGGTGGTTTTAACGTAGCCCTTGTCGTCAATATCGAGCTGGCCCTTGAACAGCTCAGAATTGGGCTTGTGGCCGATGGCAATAAACAGGCCGTCAATGGGCAACTGCGACTTGGCGCCGGACTGTGTGTCGGTGAGCTCCAGGCCGGTGAGCTGGCCGTCGCCCTGCAGCGCGGTAATTTGGGCGTTCCAGTGGAACTTAATTTTGGGGTTGGCTTTGGCGCGGTCCTGCATGACCTGGCTGGCGCGCAGGGTGTCGCGGCGGTGAATGACGGTCACGGAATTCGCAAATTTGGTGAGGAAAATGGCCTCTTCCATGGCGGAGTCGCCGCCGCCCACCACGGCAATATCTTTGCCGCGGAAGAAAAAGCCGTCGCAGGTGGCGCAGGCCGACACGCCGCGGCCCATGAGGTCCCATTCGCGGGGCAGGCCGAGCATAACCGGTGCGGCGCCGGTGGCCACGATGATGGTCTCGGCGCGGTATTCGTCATCGCCCACCCACACGCCAAACGGGCGCGCGCCAAAATCAACCCGCGTGACCTTTTTGGTGATAATTTCGGTACCGAAACTGGCGGCTTGCTCGCGCATCTGTATCATGAGTTGCGGGCCCTGCAAACCAACCACGCCCGGGAAATTCTCGATCTCGGTGGTGTTCATGAGCTGGCCGCCCGGTTGGTCGCCCGTGCCGGCCGGCTCACCCTCAATTAACAGAGGTTTGAGGCTGGCCCGCGCGGTGTAGATGGCGGCCGTCAGCCCAGCCGGGCCCGAGCCAATAATAATTACCGAACGGATGTCTGCCACAAACGTGTCCCCTCTCTATGGAATGTTAGCTTAAGCGGTAGCGGTACTCAGGACTGACACCAGCTTGTCTTTGGGTGTGAGGCCGACGATGCGCTCCACCGGCTGGCCGCCCTTAAAGACGAACATGGTGGGGATGCCCTGGACGCCGAACTGGTTGGCGATGTCGGGATTCTCGTCCACATTCAGCTTGGCCACGGTAACCTTGCCGTCAAATTCTTTGGCCACGGCTTCGATGGTGGGTTCCATGGCAATGCACGGCCCGCACCACGAGGCCCAAAAGTCGACCAACACCGGCTGGTCGGAGCTCAAAACGTCATCCTTGAATGACTGGCTGGTAACTGTTTTGATCATAGATCCTCCTTTACGCCCGGCCGGATTTTGACCATATGAAAGAGGCCATTGTCCCCCTCACAAGCCTCGATGCACGATTTTTACATACGGCGACATCGCCAATCGTACCATGGAACGGCAGTTTGGTCATGCACGAGCAATTTGTCCCGCGCGTTTCGAACGGTTGTGGTTTTAATGTTGACGTCTACAATATGTAGCGTTCATAATGCTAATGTAGCACAAGCAGTTGTGCTATAGCAACTACAGAACGGAGGTACAGATGAGGGGGATAAGCCCATGATCTGTCCATTCTGCGACCACACCGACACCAAGGTTGTGGATAAGCGCGAAAGCGACGCGGTCAGCACCCGGCGGCGGCGCGAGTGCCTCAGTTGCCACCAGCGGTTTACGACCTATGAACGGGTAGAACAGCCCGACCTCGTCGTCGTTAAACACGACGGCCGCCGTGAGAGCTTCAACGCGGAGAAGCTGAAAAACGGCATTCTACTCGCCGTCAAAAAACTGCCGGTGGAGGATGATAAGGTTGATGGCATGGTCGAGGCGATCGAGGCCGATTTACGCGGCAGCAAGCGCCGGGAAGTGCCAGCCGACCTGATAGGCGCATTGGTGATGGAGAAATTAAAAGCAGTTGACCACGTGGCTTACATCAGGTTTGCTAGTGTGTGCAGGGGCTATACCGATGTGGAGTCTTTTTCGCGGGAGGTCAGCGAACTGCTCGAGAACCACCGATCGCGGGGTTCGGTTTAAAGCATTGCGAGGATTGTACTTTGATGTAGTACCAGGAACGACTGAGGACCGCCAGGGAGACGTACTGACGTACGGCGACTGCGGACCGGAAGACGTGACGAAGTAATACGCAAAGTGCGGGACTAGCATTCACAATTAGGACGTGTTCGGACGGCACGGCTGGGACACCGGAGGGGATTGCCCGAGCTGTGCCGACGGTACAGGTCTGTTTGTGTACGCCCACTGATTGATATCTTTTAACTTCGGGCACTTATTTAGCTCGCTGCGGAACTCGCCAAGTCTACTGCTCGACTTTGGCTCAGACAGTCCTCGCTTCGCTAAATAAGCACCCTGACGTTAGATATCGATCGTTCGCACCCAAAACTTATTACCTAATAAAAAACGAGGGGACTGGGTACATGAGTACACCACAAGCAATTTTGGCCAACAACATCGAGGCCGAAACCAAAGAAGACCGGGAACGGCTCGAAGAGCTGTACGTATTGGGCAAGGAAATTCCGCCGGCACCGGACGACCTGCCCGAACCGAACTATTCAGAAAATGCCTGGTACATCGGCAAGACCCGCTATGCTTTCCGCGACAAACAGGGTAATCCGATTGAATCGCCAAAACAGATGCTGTGGCGGATTTGCTACAACATCGCGACGGCCGAGCGTTTGTATAGCGAAAACCCGCGCGATACCCACCTCGAAATGGCCCGCCAGTTCTACCACACCATGGCGCGCCAAGAGTTTGTGGCTAACACCCCGACGATGCTCAACGCCGGCAAGCCGAACCAGCAGCTGAGCGCCTGCTTCGTGCTGCCGGTGCCGGACGACCTTGACGGCATTTTGGGTTCGGCGTTTGACATGGCCCGCATCCACAAATCGGGCGGCGGCACCGGCTTTGCGTTTTCGCGGCTGCGCCCCAAGGACGACGTGATTGCGTCGTCGGGCGGCAAGACCACCGGCCCGGTGGCTTTCATGCAAACCTACAACGACATCACTTCGAGCATCCGCCAAGGTGGGGTGCGGCGCGGCGCCAATATGGGCATTTTGCACTACACTCACCCGGACGTCCTGATGTTCGCGGTCTATAAGGTGGATGAATTCTCGCTGACCAACTTCAACATTTCGGTCACGGTCGACGAAAAGTTCTTTGAAGCCGTCAAGCGCGACGCCCAGGACCTGCCGGAAGATTATGAAAAAGACTTTGATTTTGAGACAGTCATTAGTGAGGCGCAGGAAGCGTTGAAATTGCGCGACCCCGACCTCAAAATTGTGCGCCTCGACCAGGTCGTGAAGAAGTTGCACGAGTGGGTTGACGAAAAAGACCCCGCCAAGGGCTACGAGCTGATCAACCCGCGCACGGGCCAGCCAGCCGGACGCCTCAACGCCAAGAAGCTCTACGACCTCATCACCCGCCTGGCCTGGCGCTACGGTGACCCAGGCATGATCATGATCGACCGCATCAACAACTCGCGGGCCAATCCGACGCCGCAGCTGGGCCTGATTGAAGCCACCAACCCGTGCGGCGAGCAGCCCCTGCTCCCCTACGACGCTTGTACGCTCGGCCAAATCAACCTGAGCAAATTCGTGAACGCCGACAAGACCGACTTTGATTGGAACCGCCTGCGCACCATGGTGCACCTTGGCACCCGCTTCCTCGACGACGTGCTCGACATGAACGAGTACCCGATCGAGGAGGTGCGCATTACCACCCGGGCCATCCGCCGCATTGGTTTGGGTATCATGGGCTTTGCCGACGCGCTGCTTGATCTGGGCATTGGCTACAACACCAAGGAAGGCACAGCGGCTGCCGAGAAGGTCATGAAATTTATCCAGGCGGAATCCGATAACGCTTCGGTGGACCTGGCCCGCGTGCGCGGCGTGTTTCCAGCCTTCAAGGGCTCCATTTACGACAAGCCCGGCGAGATCCGCCCCCGCAACGGCGCCCGCACCACCATCGCCCCCACCGGCACCACCGCCATGCTGGCCGACTGTTCTTCGGGCTGCGAGCCGCTGTTTGCCCTCACCTACGCCAAGAACACCATCGAGGGCAAGCGGATCTTTAACACCAGCCGGTACTTCGAGAAGGCCCTCAAAGACCGCGGCCTGTATAGTGAAGACCTGCTCGACCGGGTGCAAAAGAACAAGGGTTCCATCCAGAGCTTGACCGACTTGCCCGAAGATCTACGTCGCACCTTCGTGGTAGCCGGTGACATCACCCCGTCGCAGCACATCAACATGCAAGCGGCCTTCCAGAAGTACGTTGACAACGCCATTTCCAAGACCATCAACTTTAACAACGACGCCACCGTGCAGGACGTGCGTGACGCATACTGGCAGGTGTACGAGACGGGCTGCAAGGGCATCACGATCTACCGCGACGGCTCGCGCGACAAGCAAATCCTGGAGACCAAGAAAGAGGGCTCGTACTACGACCAGCTGGCCGGTAAGGTCGTTAAGAAGGGCTCGGCGGAAGACAAAGCGCTGGTGGGCGTGCCGGTCGTCATGAAAGACCGGCCCGAGACGCTAGCCGGCAAGACCTACAATGTGGTCACCCCTATCGGTAAGGCGTTTGTGACCATCAATGAAGATGGCGAGGGTAACATCTTTGAGGTGTTCATTCACCTTGGCCGCGCGGGTTCAGACATCATGGCTGATGCGGAAGCGCTTGGCCGCCTGATTTCCCTGGCCTTCCGTATTCCGACGCCCTTTGCCCCCGACCGTATTGCCCAAAACGTGATTGACCAGCTCTCGGGTATTGGAGGATCAAGCTCGGCCGGTTTTGGCCAAGCCAGGGTGCGCAGCTTGGCCGACGCCGTCGCCAAGGTCTTGCGTGAGCACGAGATGGCCAAGAACGGCGAACAAGAGGCCCGCGGTGCCCAGGCGGCCCAGCTGGCCAGCATGGCCGCGGCCGGCGCGCTCATGGGCGGCGGAGACGGCGCGGCGGCGGCCCAGGCGGCGGCCAACGTCATGAACGCCAGCGCGTCCCAGCCGGTGGCTGCGGCCACGCGCACTCCGGTGGCCGTGCTCGACCGCAGCGAGTCCAAGGACATGGCCGACATCTGCCCAGATTGCGGCAATGCCTCCCTGCGGTTTGCTGAGGGCTGCCAAAAATGCGAGATTTGCGGCTTCAGTAAGTGCTAGTTCGTTAGCGAACTAGGTTGCAAACAGCAACTGGCCTATCCCGGCCAGTTGCTGTTTGCGATGGCTGGAGCACGAGCGCGGGGGTTGGCGCACGAGCGCGGGCATGAAGGAGGCCGCATAGCTGGATGCCATGCGGCCTTGTGTTATCACCTTCTCTCTGCGAAGCTAGAAGCACTATGATGTACGTACTTTATGCTTCCTTATGGTTTTTCGTCTGCTTGGCCCCCGCCGTCTTTCTCTGGCTCAAGCGTCGGAAGTTGTGGCCGGTTGCATTGTTGCTTTCCGTTGTTGGCTCACTTCCGATCGCCTACTGGCTGCTGCTAATCCTCCTTTTCGCGTTGAACCCAAACTTTCATGTTTAGGTAAGGCTGATTACCTTTGTCCCGCAGGCAACGGCCCCAATGTGATTGGGGTGGGGCCATCCGCTGCGCATGTACACGATATCGCTGGGGTACAGATCTTGGAGTAGACGGTCTCGACCGTCCAGGATCGACCCCAGGTCAGCCCATTTAAACCCGTACGCAGCTGCTGCCTCACGATCTCCACTGTTGATGGCCGCGACTGCGGTAGAAAGGGCTTCACGACATAGCGATGGAACCTTCAGCAGACCTGTCCCCGTACTGGGAACATTACGCAGGACTGATACTAGCGAACGCTAAGAAATATCTAGTAATATACCGCGGCACCGATGGCAAAAGGATTATTGACCAGATGTGCATTTTAAAAACGATAGGTATAAACGCTAAAGCTACGAAACCAAGCAGCAATTCATTTGATTGATACGGACCGAAGTATACCGGCCCGGCATCGAGGGATGATAAATTTCGATTAATTGCGCGTACGATCGAGAACAGTCCATATACTGAAAGCGTTACAGTTTGCGCAATCCTATAGTATTTACGATAATTAACACCTGCAAGCTTCACATGCCTGCCAAGGTATCGATCATGACCGGCCAAACCAGCCATGCGATTACATAGCCGGAAAGCGATTTATATTTATTCATGAGCTGATGTATTCTCGCTAACTGATCGACTGCAGCCAATTATAAATAAGAAATATCGCGAGTATGCCGATCAGAATACCAGTCCATATGTAGCGCTTCAGGATTGCCGGCAAAATGACTATACATACGATTCCTATGATTACTTCATGCTGCCGATACCATGATGTCGGATATGCATTTGTTCCGACTTGTACATCAATTGTCGCAGCATTGCTCGCAACACCATGGACCAATGAATATAAACCGTATATGCCTACTATTATCGCGGTCCAAATGCGTGCTGAATAATTCTTTATAAAAAGGGATTTTTTACTTGCCATATGTGATTAATATAGCACTTGTGCTTACCGGGGGCGAGGAGATCCTCGCCCCCGGCAGACGGGTCAGCTCCTGGAACGAACTATCGCCCAGTTGGCTCCGTCTCTTGCCCACCCATCCCTGATGTAGAAGTTGTGTGGGCATGCGGCCGGCCTAGCGAAACATGACGCGGCAGAGGCCTTTGTGTAGTCGCAGATCACATCCCCCTTCTCGCAGTACGAGCGGACGCGGTTCGTGAGGCCCTTGGGGACGGTGAGCTGGAACTCGCGCCCGCCAACGAAGAGCGTGTAGATCCCGTCGTGCTTACCTCCGTTCGGGATGGCGTCAATCTGGGGTTGCCGGCTGTTGTGCAGCGGGTTGCCGAACAGCAGCACCCACTTCAAGTTGACCGTCTGGCTGGGGTCGAGCGCCATGAGCGCTTCGCTCGCAGCCTGTGCTCCCTGACTCAGGGCAACGATGCCGTACGCATGTCCTCGACACCTGCTAAGGTAGTCGAGCAGCATGTCACTGAGCTTACCGAACCCCGCGAGTTGACTCTGGTCGTAGCGCTGCGGGTAGGTCGGGGAGAGAATAGACCTCTTTCAAAACCACAACCATTTGCCATAATGTGACTTGTAGCTATCACAAAAACAAAACAGGTAAATCACGTGGATGAATCAAAGTTCAGTAAGCTGGCTTCTCTCAGGGACGGCCAGTTCCGGCGTCTCACC
>DATDME010000044.1:0-3275 GCA_036518915.1 Candidatus Saccharimonadia bacterium
CCCACGCAAATTCTCCATGGCGTCGAGGTGGTCAATCCATAGCCGGTCAAGTGCCGTAATATACACGTACCGCTCCAGCAAATGCATGACGGTCTCGTTATAGGCAGCCGTCCGTTCGTCATAGAGCTGTTTGGCCCGCTCTAGCACCACCTCGGGTATCTCGTCGGTGTGGGCCTGATTAATTTGGCGCGCCAACGCCTCATCGACCGGCAAGATGGTCTCAAACGCCTCGCGCATCGCCTGGTTATCAGTTTCGCCGGTCTTAGCATTAGTGTGCACCGTCACCATCACCTTGAACTGCTGGCGGATCATCTCCAGGATGTCATCGCGCAAGCTCTCCGCCGCCAGCGCTTTGCGCCGCCGGGAGTAAATCACCTCCCGATGGCGATTCATGACGTCGTCGTACTCCACGAGCTGCTTGCGGGTGTCGAACTTGTGGCCCTCAACCTTCTTCTGCGCGCTCTCCAGGCTGCGCGATACGAGGCCGTTTTCTATGGGTGTTTCGTCATCAAGGCCGAGCGTGTTCATCATGCTTTGAATGCGATCGCCACCAAAAATGCGCATCAGGTCATCTTCCAGCGACACGTAAAATTGGCTCGAACCCGGATCGCCCTGGCGCCCCGACCGGCCACGCAGCTGGTTATCAATCCGCCGCGATTCATGCCGCTCAGTGCCCAGCACATGCAAGCCGCCCAGCTCAGCCACGCCGTCCTCAAGCATAATGTCGGTGCCGCGGCCGGCAATGTTGGTAGCCAATGTGACCGCCCCGCGCCGGCCGGCCGCCGCCACGATCGCCGCCTCCGCCTCGTTGTTCTTGGCGTTGAGCATTTGGTGCGGCACGCCCAGCTCGGTCAAAAACTGGCTAAACAGCTCGTTTTTGGCAATGGAAACCGTACCAATCAGCACCGGCTGGCCATTGGCGTGTCGCTCGGCCACTTCCTTGGCCGCCGCCCGAAACTTCCCGATCTCAGTCTTGTAAATGCGGTCAGCCAGATCTTGGCGCTGCATCGGCCGGTGGGTCGGAATCTCAACCACATCCAGGTTATAGATCTTGCCAAACTCTTCAGCTTCCGTGGCCGCCGTACCCGTCATACCCGACAATTTCTCATACAAGCGGAAGTAGTTCTGGAACGTGATGGTGGCCAGGGTGAGCGATTCTTGCTGAATCTGTACGCCTTCTTTCGCCTCCACCGCCTGGTGCAAGCCTTCGCTCCAGCGCCGGCCCGGCATCAGCCGGCCGGTAAACTCGTCCACGATAATAATTTCACCGTCGCGCACCACGTAGTCACGGTCTTTTTGATAGAGCGCCCGGGCCCGCACGCTTTGCTCAATATGGTGGACCTCATCAATCCGGCCGGCTTCGTAGACATTTTCTACGCCCAACACGCGCTCCAACGCCTCCACGCCCTCATCCGTCAACGATACCGCCTTGAGCTTCTCGTCGATGGTATAGTGCTCCTCGGGCTTGAGCTGGGCCGCCAACCGGGCAAATTCGTAATATTTGTCCGTGGCCTCATTGGCCGGCGCCGAGATAATCAGCGGTGTGCGGGCCTCGTCGATCAAAATAGAGTCAACTTCGTCCACAATCGCAAAATGCAACGGCCGCTGCACCATTTTGCCCAGATCATCCACCATGTTATCGCGCAAATAATCAAAACCAAATTCGTTGTTGGTGCCATAAAGGATATCGGCCCGGTACGCCTCGGCCCGTGGTACCTGGCGCAAGTGGTTCATGCGCGCGTCGGCGTGCTGCTGGCTGTCAAACTCCGGATCATACAGATACGCCGCTTCGTGCACAATCACCCCAGTCGTCATGCCCAAGGCGTGGTACACCTGGCCCATCCACGAACCATGCAGGCTCGCCAGGTAATCATTTACCGTTACCACATGCACACCCTTGCCCGTCAAGGCGTTCAAGTACGACGGGCTGGTAGCCACGAGCGTCTTGCCTTCACCAGTACGCATCTCGGAAATTTTGCCTTGGTGAAGCACAATTCCGCCAATAAACTGCACGTCGTAATGCCGTTGGCCAATCACCCGGCTCGCCGCCTCGCGCACCGCCGCGAAGGCCTCCGGCAGCAGATCATCCAACGTTTCGCGCTTCGCCAGCCGCTGCCGGAATTCAGCCGTCTTGCCGCGCAGCTGCTCATCCGTCAGTTGCTTATACTCATCTTCCCGGGCGTTAATCTTGGCGACGCTGGCCCGCGCCCGCTTCACTTCACGGACATTCGGATCGCCTATTAGCTTGTTCAGTAGTTTATATTGCATTCCAACCGCTTATCTGAAGACTTGTTACCTTTGCGAGTTTCGCAGTTTAGTGTACCATACCGGCTGCTACAGCTCGATCTCGCCGGACTCCGTCACCGGCTCACCGGCCGAGCGGCCCAGCCACCGGCTCAGGAACCGACCGCGACGCGGCCCATCAGCCCGCTTTTCCTTGTGCTTAACCAATTGACCGCGCAGCTTAGCCTCCACGATGTCCACCGCCGCATACATATTCACCGTCCCCTCGCGGGCCACCAGGCGGGTCCCCGGCACGGCTAGCACGACATCACACACATACCGGTTATCTTCGCGGCCGCTAACGTCTTCTTCCAAGACAACCGCGGCGTGCACCGTGTCTTTACGGTGAGCAGCGTATTTCTCTAAGCTGCCGATTTTTTCGTTGGTGTAAGCCCGAATCTTCTCATCGAGCTCAAAATTACGGCTGGTTATCTCGATCTTCATGTTAGAGGACCTCCTTCCCGTAATGCTTCACGAGTGCCTTCGGGATACGGATAGACCCGTCGGCTTGCTGATGGTTTTCAAGTAAGGCTATAAGCGGCCGCTGTGATAGCGCCGTGGCATCGTTGGTATGGACCAGTTCCACCTCGCCATTTTGCCGGCGCACCCGAGTCTGCAAACGCCGCGCCTGATAATCAGTCATGTAATCTGCCGTATGGGTTTCACGGTACTTGTTTTGTCCTGGAAACCAGACGTCAATGTCCACTCCACGAGCATTCGGCTTGCCAATATCCGCTGTACACTTCAGTACTACATGGTATGGCAGTTCAAGCTGCTGTGTCAGATATTCCTGGATTGCAATCATAAACAAATGCTCATCAAGCGAGCTTTCAGCGGTCGTGAGGCTTTCGAGCTCTAATTTATCGAACTGATGCATCCGCAAGATACCTTCCATATCCTTGCCATATGTACCGGCCTCTTTACGAAAGCTCGTAGCATATCCGGCATACCGCACTGGCAATTCCGCCTCCGGCAAAATTTCGTTGGCGTGC
>DATDME010000045.1:0-21993 GCA_036518915.1 Candidatus Saccharimonadia bacterium
GGCATCGTGCCTCCGATTGCGGAGGTGACGTATGCCGTTGACCCCCTGACGGGGGAGCCGGCAAGGGCGTGGGTCGCGCCCGCATGGTGCGATCAACGCTATACGGGGCACTTGATAGAGCTCGATCGCCCAGACTTGGCGATCGAAAGCTATCGGAAGGCGGTGGCTGCGCGGCTGAGCCAGCCGCTGCTCGGTATGGCTGAACGGCTTAAACTCGCCATATCCGATGTGGCGGAGTACCGCCTGGGGCTGCAGCGCCGCGTGGAGGCCCTGAGGTTTTTTGGAAAAGTCGAGGTAGGGCAGCTGCAAGCAACTCTGCGCGACGAGACGGGAGATCTTCTCCGCGATGTCATCCCCCGGCTCGTGGAGGCTGAAGTCGCCATTGGGCGACTCGAGCAGCCGATGTGATCTGGCTGTCAATTTCGCCCACGAGAGCGCATCTCGCAATCCCGCCCTCTGGCCGCGGGTCTAAAGGTCAGAACGCGCCAATAAGGAACCCCGGGAACCCGGGGGTGGCGCGACACACGGGCGAACCGGGGGAGCGGCCCACTAACAGCTCCCCACTGCCCCGCGCGTTCAGCGCGGGGCCCCAACCCGAGGGCTTCACACCTTCTGCGTCCCGACCGTCCGATCCCGAGCGATCGGCGGGCAGTCGCGGCGGTGGAGCTCTCAGGCTGGGTTGTACAGCAGCGATGATCGTGATACCGTCGGCGTATGTCAAAGAAAGCCTCATCACAGCAGCCGCGTAAACGCCGCCGGCCCGCGGGCCAGACGGCACGCCGGCCCGGCCGGTCAGCCTCGGCCGGAAGGTGGGTGTTGCCGTCGGCCTCAGCCTTGCCGACGCACGCCGAGGTGGTGGCGCAGCTGCACGAGTTAAACGAGGCTGAGCTGGGCGGAGTGCTGCCGGTGGCCGAGATTGTTGATAGTATCTTTGGGCTCATGCAGCGGCCCAAAGGGCACATCGAGCTGATCGAGCGGTGGGTGCCTTTGGCGCCGGATCACGCCGAAGAGCTTATCGGTTTGTTATTCACGCTGTGGAATGTCACGCCGCAGCCCGATGAGGGCGGTAAAACGCTGCTAGAAACGCTGGCGGAAGAACACGCGGCCGCACAACGGTCAGTTGCAAGTGAAGCCAATGCGGTAATACACCACGATCCGGGCGAGGGTTGGGCGGCAGCGGTGCCGTTGCTGGAAGGCATCAAACAAATTTTTCAGGAGCAGTTTTTCCCGGCTTATGAGGCGCTCCCGAAGCGGGTGCGGGGTCGGGTGTTGGACGGTTTACCCATCCTGTTTTTCCGGTATTGGCATACAGCGTGTCCTGAGCTGGAGGATTGGCCGCCGATGCTGGCCTTGGAACACCAGCGGGAACACGGGCTGGAAATTTCATTGGGTCAGCATATTATGATGCGGATGTATCGTAATCCTGACCTGCCGGATGATCCCAAGTATAACGTGCGGACAACATATGGGTTGGAAGATGATGATTTTCTGCCGTTGAGCCGGCAGCATGCCCGGGCAGCTGAGGATTACGATGCGCAGCAGTTTTGGACCGACCCCCAGTATCGGCAGTGGCTGAAAGAGCTTGGAGAGTTAAAGTTGGAAGGCAGCTCGGCATTTGAGGTGGACCAGCAGGTGCTGCAGTGGGTGTTTGAGCGTGGCTTGATGGATTGGCTGCGAACGGATGCCTACATCAAAGGAAAATTTACGCATCAGGCCTGGTATGAATTTTGGCGTGCTACTTTGCAGCGGCCGGTGGGCGAGCCAGATGAGAATGGCAACGGCTGGTGGTCGCTTGATGAAATTTATGCCCGGCTTGATGCCCAAGCGAGCCTGCGGGGCAGTGAGTTGTCTGATGCCTTTGCGGCTGCCCAGGATGGTGATCCGGCGACGCTGGGCCGGCTGCGGGTGGAACTCGGCGAAAAGCGGTTTGGCAAGCTGCTGCAAGATTTTTACTTTTTCAGCTGTAATTTGTTTGAATACCTACTGGTGCCGCTTGGGCTGTACCTGCCGGTCATCCAGCCGCTGTGGCAGGAGCCGATGGATGTGGCTGAGGAGGTGGAAGAGTTTCGGTCGCAGTCGGGGCCGGCGGCGCGGGTTGTGGCTAAGCCGCCGGCGCTGCTGCGCCCGACGCCGTACGGGGCGCAGCTGCTAGCGGGTCTGGCAGAGGGGTTGGAGTTTTTTGACACATCTTCCAGATTGGCGTAAGATGTGATAGTAACGACGTGAGCAGAGGTTCGCTGTCCTCACGTTCCGCAGACCACAGGCGCCGCTGTTATGGCCTGAACGATGGCTGTAGTATCCTAACGAACTAGTTCAGACAACTAAGATATCATAATTGGATAGTAACGCGTGGTACTGCGAGGGTGGGGTATCGCGCGGTTCGTGCGTAACTATCGCCGAACCAGAAGGGAAGGGTATTTTGCCGAAAAAAGCTAGTCAGAATTCTGAAGAAGTAACCGAGCGCGCCGGTTACTCTCCCGAAATTGAACGCCTCATCACCAAGGGTAAAGAGCAGGGCTACGTGACGCAGCAAGAAATTGCCGCGGCCATGCCTGAGGCTGAAGATAACCTCGAGGAGCTGGATGAGCTCTACGCCGCCTTGGCTGAACAGGGTGTAGAAGTAACCGACCAAAAAGACGCGCTCATCTGGGATAAAGACGATGAAGACGTCGTGGACACCAGTGACGATTACATCAAGGATATTGCCGATGACAGTGTGCGGCTGTACCTGCGTGAGATCGGCAAAATTCCGCTTTTGACCAGCGAGCAAGAAATTGCGTTGGCCAAGCGCATTGAGCAGGGCGACAAAGCGGCCAAAGACGCGATGGCTGAGGCCAACATGCGCCTCGTAGTGTCGATCGCCAAAAAGTACATTGGCCGCGGGCTTGACCTCCTGGACCTTATCCAAGAGGGTAACACCGGCTTGTTGCGGGCGGTGGAGAAGTTTGATTACTCCAAGGGTTTCAAATTTAGCACATACGCCACGTGGTGGATACGTCAGGCGATTACCCGCGCGATTGCCGACCAAGCGCGTACCATCCGGATTCCGGTGCACATGGTGGAAACCATTAACAAGCTCATTCGCACTCAGCGCCGGTTGGTGCAAGAACTGGGCCGCGAGCCGCTGCCGGAAGAAATCGCCGCCGAGATGGAAATGGATGTCGACAAGGTCAACCATATCCTGAAGATTAAGCAAGACATTGTGTCCTTGGAGGCACCGGTTGGTGAAGAGGAAGACTCCCAGTTGGGTGACTTCATCGCTGATGAAGATTCGCTGACGCCGGAAGAGGCCGCCACGCACCAACTTTTGAAAGAGCACGTCAACCAGGTGCTGGCGCTGCTGACGCCGCGCGAGCAGAAAATTTTGCGCATGCGGTTTGGCTTGGAAGACGGCCGGTCGCACACCTTGGAAGAGGTGGGCCAGGAGTTTGGCGTGACGCGCGAGCGCATCCGCCAGATTGAGGCTAAGGCTTTGGCGAAGCTGCGCAAGCATCGCGAGAGCAAGAAACTGCGCGATTACCTGCGCTAATTTCATTTGCGCCAAGCAAAAAACGCCCTTTTTGGGCGTTTTTTGTGTATAATGGCCCGGTCCCGAATATTAGGATAGGTTTCTGCGCCACATGTCACAGAACAATTTGCCGTGAAGCGATAAGATCGGGGCTATGATCTGGCAATTTGGATACATTACGGCACTTATTTGCGCGATCCTGTGCATGCTGTGGCTTGACCGGCGCTGGCGGCTGGTGTGGTGGCAGGACTGGCGGCGGGCAGCGCGCGCGATCGGGGTGGGCTGGATATTCTTTGTGCTGGCTGATTTGGCAGGCATGAAGTTTGAGCTGTTCTACCCGGGGCCGTCGCCGTTTACCACGCACGTGATGATCTGGCCGGGCTTGCCGCTCGAAGAATACATTTTCTTGTGGTTCTTGGCGTATCAGCCGCTAATTATCTGGGAAGGCTACCGGAGGTGGAAGCGGGGATGATGCGCTATGTCGAGTTTGTGCTAGGGATGTGGCTGGTGGTGCTGGTGATCTGGCGGGCAAGTGGCGTGAAGCTGCGCTGGCGGCCGCTGCACATTACGGTGGGCGTGATGATCTTGCTCACGGTGGTGTTTGATAATGCCCTCGTGGCCATGGACACCTTCCGGTATGTGCCGGAACATATCAGCGGCTGGCTGATCGGTCGGGCGCCCATTGAAGACTTGGGCTACGCCGTGGCCGCGGCAGTTTTGCTGCCGGCGTTGTGGGAATGGTGGCGTAAATGCTAAAATGTGCTAAGATCCTCTGTTAACCAAAGGTTTAGGATGAAAGTTCGACAAATGGTGGGTGTGGGCCTGGTAATTGCGCTGGTGGGCGGTGTGGCCTGGGTGGCCGTGCGAGGGCCCAAGATGGCGTCCGCGCCGGCGCACCGGCTGGCAGTGGCGGCCAGTTTGTATCCGTTTTATGAAGCCGCTCAGCAAGTGGGCGGCGATAAGGTGTCGGTGACTAATTTGACGCCGGCCGGCGCCGAGCCGCACGATTACGAGCCGTCGCCGCAGGCCTTGGCCGGCGCGCTGCAGGCCAAAGTGTTGGTGTATGACGGCGCGACGTTGGAACCGTGGGTGCCCAAGTTTTTGCCCGATTATAAAGGCGTGGCGGTAAAAGCCAGCACGGGTATCGTGCTTTTGCCGGGTGCGGACGAGAACGGTCAGCCCGCGCCCGGCACGACCGACCCGCACTTTTGGCTCGACCCGGTACTGTACCAAACCGTGATTGATAACGTGCAGGCCGGTTTGGCGCAGGCTGATCCGGCCAATGCGGCGTATTACGCGGGCCGGGCGGCCGATTACAAAAAGCAGTTGGCCCAGTTGGACGGTATGTTTGGCATGGGCTTGGTGCGCTGTCAGAGCAACACGATGGTTACGGCACATGCCGCGTTTGCCTATCTGGCGGCGCGCTACGACCTTAAGCAGGTTGCCATTGCTGGCTTGAGCCCAGATGCCGAGCCGAGCACCGCCAAGCTGGCGGAAATCGCCACCCTGGTGAAAGAGCAGCATATTTCGACTATCTTTTTTGAGACGCTGACGTCTGCCAAGCTGGCGAGTACACTGGCCCAAGAGACCGGGGCAAAAACCGCGGCGCTTGACCCAATTGAGGGCGTGACCAAATCCCGGGAACAATCGGGGGCAAATTATTTGACGATTCAAGGAGAAAACCTTGCGAGCCTCCGCCGCGCGCTTACATGCCGATAATCCGCTTTTGATTGACCTGGACGATGCCGTGGTAGACTTTGCCGGCCATCGGGCGCTGGACGGCGTGAGCTTTTGCGTGCACCGGGGCGAATTTATTGGCCTGATTGGGCCTAACGGCGCCGGTAAGACCACGCTGCTGCGGGTGATGTTGGGCCTGCAGCCTGTGAGCGGGGGCTTGGCGCGGCTGACGCCAGGTGCGCGGGTCGGCTACGTGCCGCAGCGCGGCGCGGTGGGCGACGGCCAGCTCCCGTTGAGCGCGTTGGAGGTGGTGCGGCTGGGCAAGAATGATGCCGCGGCGGGCCGGGCGGCTCTGCGTGAAGTGGGCCTGGAGACACTCGCTGGACGTAAGTACGGCGAGCTTTCGGGTGGCCAACAGCAGCGGGTGCTCATCGCCAAGGCGCTCGTGAATGAGCCCGACCTGATTATCTTAGATGAGCCCACCACCGGCATTGATGAGGCGGCTGAGCGGGATTTCTTTGCGCTGCTCGACCATTTGGCCGGCAAGGGCCTGACGGTGGTGATGGTGTCGCACGACGTGGAGGCGATTGTGGCGCAGGTGAAGCGGGTGATTTGTTTGAACCAGCGGGTGCTGTACGACGGTCCGCCGGCGCAATTTGAGCTGGAAACGTATCTGCCGCAAATGTATGGTACGCGGCATCGGGCGCTGCATCATCAGCACCCACACCAGGAGGGCGACCGGCATGATGATTGACCTCTTGCAGTACGGATTTATGGTGCGGGCGCTGCTGGCCGGCTTGCTGGTGGCGCTGGCGCTGCCGATGATCGGTAGTTTTTTAGTGGCGCGGCGGTATTCGCTGATTGCCGATAGTTTGGCGCACGTGAGCTTGGCGGGGGTGGGGCTGGGCCTCTTGCTGGGCGGTTCGCCGGTGTGGTGGGCGGGGCCCGTGACGGTGGCGGGGGCGCTGCTGCTGGAATATCTGCGCCAAACCCGGCGTTTAAGTGGCGATACGGGCCTAGCTGTGCTGATGAGCGGCGGTTTGGCGCTGGCGGTGGTGCTGGCCAACCTGGCGCGCGGCGGGGCGGTTGATTTTAATAGCTACCTGTTTGGTAGCATTGCCACTACTGCCACAAGCGATTTGTATCTGTTGGCGGGGACGGTGGCAGTCATCGTAACAGTGGTGGTAACGCAGTACCAGGCGTTCTTGCATATGTCGTTTGACGAGGATAGCGCCCGGATTGCCGGCTACCGGGTACGCCTGCTGAATTATTTGATGGTGACGATGACCGCGGTGATGGTCGTGCTGGCCATGCGGATTGTGGGTGGTTTGCTGATTAGTGCCTTGCTGGTTATTCCGGTGATTACGGCGGCGCAGTTTACGCGCAGTTTCCGCGGCACCATGCTGTTGGCGATTGTGGCGGCGGTGCTGGCCGTGCTGGGCGGGCTGGTGGCGGCATTTTACCTGGGCGTGGCGGCCGGCGGGGCGATTGTGCTGGTGGCGCTGGCGTTGTTTGTGCTGGCGTTGTTGCTGCGGCCATGATAGCAATCGCTTTACCATGATCTTGAAACAAGGGGGCGGCGACTCAGTAAAGGTTGACCTTTGTATTGAAAAGGTGTAACTTTTAGGCATGAAGACTATTTCGGCCAAAGAATTTCAGCTTCGACAATCCGACATCATGAAAGAGGTGGCGGCTGGTATGGTGTACGAGGTGACGTTCCACGGTAAGCCCTGGGTGGAGTTACGGCCTACGCGGGCGGTACGGCGGCTGGCGCCAGGATCGGTGGCGGCGTTCCGGGCGTCACTGGCTTTTACTTTGCCCGGTTCTCATTTGCCGGCTGAGCCAGATTACAAGCGGCTGCGGCGTGACGGTGTCGTAGGCGGGCGCGACGTCTAGTGCCGAAAATCTGTTTAGATGCCAATATTTTGCTCGAGCTCTTGTTTGCGCGCGGGCGTAGCCCGCAGGTGATCCAATTGCTTGAAACTATGACCGAAGCGCAGTTCTGGGTGTCGGTGCTAAGTGTTGATTTAGTGATGTATTTTGTGGAGGCAGAGCGGGCGTCAAAGAGCGTGGCCTGGGATTTTTTGCGCCACTACGATGTGGTCGATCTCACTCGTAGTGATTTGGAGTGGGCCCGGGATAATGATGGTGGCGATTTTGAGGATGCACTGCAAATTGCGGTGGCCCGGCGGATTGGGGCGCAAAAGTTTGTGACGCTTGATCAAAGCGTGGCGCCAATGTATGGCCAGTTCGTGCCGGTAGTGACGGTGCGGTAGCGGTAAGCTATGTATACTGATAACTATGAATAAACCACTCCTGGTTCTGATTGATGGTTCGGCGGTGTTTCATCGCGGGTATCACGCCATCCCGCACCTTTCCAATAGCAAGGGCGAGCCCACTAACGCGGTGTATGGCTTTGTGACCATCCTGTTTAAGGTGCTGGCTGATTTGAAGCCGAAGTACGTGATTGTGGCTTGGGATAAGTCCAGCAAGACGTTTCGGAAAGAGATGTACGCGGAGTATAAAGCCACCCGCCTGGCGATGGACGATGACCTAAAGGTGCAAGTTGAACCGACGAAGGAGCTGGTGCGAACGTTAGGGCTGCCGTTAATTGAGGTAGAAAATTACGAGGCCGACGACATCATTGGCACACTGGCCCGGCTGGCGGAAAAGCGCGGCGACCTGGACATCGTGATTGCGACGGGCGACCGGGACCAGTTGCAGCTGGTGGATGAACATACGGTAGTGGACATGTTTAACCCGCGCGGCCTCGAACCAACCCGGTACGACCTGGCGAAGATGAAAGAAAAATATGGGCTGACGCCGCAGCAATTTGTTGATTACAAAGCCATTGTTGGCGATACCTCAGATAATATTCCGGGCGTGAAGGGGATTGGCGACAAGGGGGCGCAGAAATTGTTGGCCGAGTACGGCACGCTCGAGGGCGTCTACGAGCATGTCGATGAAATTAACGGCAAGCAAGGCGAGTACCTGCGGGAGTCAAAGGACATTGCGTTTTTGAGCCGCAAACTATCGGAAATTGTCTGCGACATGGATTTAGATCTAGAGCTGGAGCAGGCCGAAGTGGGGCGGTACGACCGGCGGGCGGTGCACGAGCTGTTCGCGCGGCTGGAGTTCCGGGGCACGCTGCTGAGCAAACTGCCGCCGGCAGTGGAGCAGGAAATGGAGCGGGCGGCCGGTTTGGTGCCCCATGACGGTCCGGGTGGGGCGCTGGGGCAGGGGAGCCTGTTTGGTGATGCTGGCGAGGCAGGTAATGGTAAGCCGCACCGCCCGCATCTGGAGCAGGTGACGTACACGGCTGTGACAGATAAGGCGAGCCTGGATGAACTGGTGAAATTGCTGGCGTCGGTGGAGGTGTTCGCACTGGATACGGAGACTACTTCCGTGGACACGGTGGACGCTGAGCTGGTGGGACTAAGCTTTGCCTGTAAAACGGGTGAGGCCTATTACGTACCGGTGGGTCATACCGAGGGCACACAACTAACCTGCGAGGAGGTGATCGCGGCGATTAAGCCGGTGTTGGAAAATCCGGCGATCAAAAAGGTCGGCCACAATATTAAGTACGATTGGCAAATGCTCAAGCGCTACGGGGTGACGGTGGGCCCGATTGGTTTTGATACGATGATCGCGGCGTTCTTGCTGAACTCGCTGGGGCGGGCGCAGTCGCTGGATGACCTGGCGTTCAGGGAGTTGGCAATCGAGATGATCCCCATCAAAGAATTGATTGGGACGGGCAAGAACGAAATTTTGTTTAGTGGGGTGCCGATTGAAACGGCCACTACCTACGCGGCGGAAGACGCCGATATGACCTGGCGGTTGTACGAGAAGCTGCGGCCGCGGCTGGCGGAATTCGCCCGGCCCAATCAGTATGGCTGGACGGCGGCGCGCTTGGCGGAAGACATTGAGTGGCCAATTATTCCGGTGCTAGGCGAGATGGAGCTGGCCGGCATTGAGCTTGATAAAGACGTGCTGGCGAAATTTGGCAACCGGCTTGAGCGGCGCATTGGAGAGCTGAAAGAGCAAATTTATCAGCTGGCGGGTGAAGAGTTTAACCTGAATAGTCCGGCGCAGTTGAGCCAAATCCTGTACGGCCGGCTGGGGTTGAGCACCGCAGGCTTGAAGAAGGGCAAAACCGGCATTTCGACGGCGGCGGATGTTTTAGAGAAGCTGCGTGATGCCCATCCGGTGGTGCCGCTTCTGATGGAGTTCCGCGAGCTGGATAAGTTGGGTAGCACCTACGTAAGCGCGTTACCGCAGATGGTCAAACCGGACGGCCGCGTCCATACGAGCTTCAGCCAGGTAATTGCGCAAACTGGGCGGCTGAGCTCGTCGAATCCAAATTTGCAGAACATTCCGGTGCGCACCGAACTGGGGCGGGAGATCCGTACGGCGTTTGTGGCGCCGGCCGGCCGCAAGCTGGTATCGGCCGACTATTCCCAGATTGAGCTGCGGGTGGCGGCGGCGCTGGCTGGCGATACCGGTATGATTGAGACGTTTAAGCGGGGCGTCGATCTGCACCAAGAAACGGCGGCGCTGTTGTACGGCGTGGCGCTGGAGGACGTGTCGAAGGCGATGCGCAGCGCGGCCAAAACCATTAATTTTGGCGTGCTCTATGGTATGAGCGCGCATGGCCTGAGCGTGGCTACCGGTATGGATGGCAAAGAGGCGGCCGGTTTCATTGAGCGTTACTTTGAGGTGCGGCCGCAGTTGAAAGCCTACATTGATGGCGTGAAGCAGTTTGCCTACGAGCACGAGTACACCGAGACCTATTTTGGCCGGCGGCGGATGTGCCCAGAGATCCATTCCAGCAATTTCAATATCCGGTCGGCGGCGGAACGGATGGCCGTGAACGTGCCCATTCAAGGCACGGCGGCGGATATTTATAAACTGGCCATGATTGAGGTGGGCCGCCGCCTGGATGACGACTGCCAGCTGCTGCTGCAAATCCATGACGAACTGATCGTGGAAGCGCCTGAAGGTAAAGCCGAGGCTGTGGCCCAACTGCTGGTTGAGTGCATGTCTGAGGTGATTGACCTGGGCGTGCCGTTAGCGGTGGACACCGCGGTGGGCGACAACTGGGGACAGTTGTAAAGCGGCGCCACGCTCATCGCGTTAGGTGGCGCGTTAGGCGGCTTTGCGGCGCGAGGAGCTGTCGAAGTTGCCGAGTTCCTTGCTGACGCCGCTGGGGCCGTCGTATTCGCGGTTGGGGATTTGCTCCAGGAAGTTCATGACGGTGCTATCGGCGCCGTGCTCTTTTGCGTGGTCGCAGAGTTCTTGCTTGGTAGCGGGGTAATCCATGCCGCTGAGGGCTTTTTGAACGGTAATGGGGCTTAGTTTTGCCATGACGACTGCCTTTCGTTAGGATGGATACCAGATTAGCAGTCGCGCGCGCAGATGCCGTGCAGCGATTTCCCAAAAAAAGGAGCCAAGGATGCCAGAGGGGCCAGAAGTTGAGACAATCCGTCGGGGGCTAGACGCCACCGTTACTGGCCAGCAGTTGGCCGGCGTGACGGTGCTGTGGGAGAAGAGTTTGCCGGCGCCGGCAGAGATTTTGGCGCGGGATGTAATTGGCGCTCGGGTGGCGGCCATGAAACGCCGGGCCAAAGTGCTCATGATGGAGCTTGATAACGGCTATACGCTCTTGGTACATCTGAAAATGACCGGCCAGATGGTGCTGGTGCGGGCCGATGGTGAGCGGCTGGCGGGTGGGCATCCCAGCGAAAGCATGGCCGGAACGCTGCCCGATAAGAGTTCCCGCGTCATTTTTGAATTTACCGGTGGCGACCGGTTGTTTTTTAACGACCAGCGCAAGTTTGGCTGGATCAAGCTGGTGCGGACGGACGATGTGCCGCTCGATGCGCTGGTGTCGCGGCTGGGGCCCGAGGCGCTGTCGCCGGAATTTACGGCCGAATATTTGGCGGGGGTGCTGGCGCGGCATAAGGGCGCGCCGGTGAAAGCGGTGATTTTGGACCAGTCCACCGTGGGCGGCGTGGGTAATATTTACGCCGACGAGTCGCTGCATTTGGCGAAAATCCACCCAGCGCGGCGGGCTGGCACGCTGTCGGCGGAAGAGGTGGCGCGGTTATGGGCGGCGATGCGCGACATCATGACGCTGGGGATTGAGCACGGCGGCACGAGCTTTGCGAAGTATGTGAATGCGCTGGGTGGTAAGGGCGATTACTTGGCGAACGCTCGGGTGTTCCGGCGCGATGGCCTAACCTGCCCGGTGTGCGGGAGCGTGATTGAGAAAATGCGGGTCGCGGGCCGGGGAACGCATATCTGTCCGGTGTGCCAGCCGACTCCGTAAATTGCTACACTGGTATCTGATATGACGATTTTCTTTTATGGTCCGAACCGGTACGAGCTGCTGCGCCAATTGCGGCAGATGATGTCGGCGTACGTGGCAAAAAACGGCGACCTGGGTCTGGAGCGGTTGGATGGTTCGACGGTGAGCCTGGCGGCGCTGAGTGGGGTGCTGACGGCGGTGCCGTTTTTGGCGAATAGCCGGCTGGTGGTGGTGGAAAATATCGCCACCAATAAGACGGTCAGCGGGAAGCTGGCCGAGCTGATGGCGGGTGTACCGGCCAGTACGGTGGTGGTGTTTACCGAGCGCGAGGTTGACCAGCGGACGGCGGCGTTTAAAGCGCTGAAGGCGGCGGATAAGGTGGTGAAGTTTGAGCCGTTAGCGGCGCCGAAATTGCTGGCGTGGGTGAAGGCTGAGGTGGCGCGGTTGGGCGGTAGCATTGAGCACGCGGTGGCGCGCGAGTTGGTGGACCGAACGGGCGATGACCAGTGGCAGCTGGAGAATGAGATTAACAAGCTCGTGAATTACCAGCCGGAGGTGACGGCCGAAACCGTGCAGTTATTGGTGGCGCAGACGGTGGAGCGGTCGGTGTTTGATTTGGTGGAGGCGATGACGGCCGGGCGAGCGGGTGTGGCCCTGGTGGCGTATCAGGCCCTGCTTGAGCAAAAGGAGACCGAGTTTTATATCTTAACGATGGTGCAGTGGCAGTTGAGGAATTTGTTAACGCTCAAGTTGGCGCCGGCGGCTTTGAGCCCGGCTGAGGTGGCGGCGGCCGCGGGCATGTCGGCGTTTGTGGCTGGTAAAGCGGCCGCCGCCGCCGGCCGGATTCCCGAGGCGGTACTCCGGCGGGCGTTTGTGGCGGCGGTGGATTGCGAGTTCCAGATTAAATCCGGCCGGGCGCGGGCGGAGGTGGCGGTGGAGCAGTTGATTGTGCGCGTCGCGGGGCGGGTGGCTGGGCAGGTATCAGGGCGGGCGACAGCTCAGGAGTAGCCGTTTTCGGCGTCTTGCTGCTTAATGTCTTCTAAGAGCGTTTCTAGGTCGCTCATGGCGGTCATCATCGACGAAAGTTCGGCCTTAGCTAGCCAAGTGTTGCCGGGAATGTTAGCAAAGTCGCGGAGCTGGTTCTGGTGGTTGGAAATTTCCTCAAGCAGCTCAGCGAGGCGGGCGCGTAAGGGATCGGTGGGAGATTTAGCCATAGGGGTACTGTGTCACGCGAGGACTGGGATGTAAATATCGAAAACTGCCTGAGCGTACCCAGAAAAATTATTCCCGGATGGCCCGCGATGCGGTATAGGTCTTGGACTGGCCAAGCTTCTCGTAATTGCCGAAATGCTCGGTGAGGTGGCGCTTCATGTAGTCTTTGAGGCCGGAAATCACCACAATGTAGAGCTGGCCACCGGGTTTCAGGTGGGTTTTGGCGTCGGCCAGGAAAATTTGCAGGAGCTCATTGCCAATTTTGGCGGGGATATTCGAGATGATGGCGTCAAACTGGGCGTCGGCCGGCACGGCGCTGAAGCCGTTTGAAAGGTAGGCCTGGGCGTTGGGTAGATGGTTGAGCTGAGCGTTGAAGTTGGCGTAATCGACGGCCACAAAGTCTTTGTCGACCAGGCGCACCTGGCCCTCGGGCGCGAGCTTGGCGGCCAGCAGGCCGAGCGGGCCGTAGCCGCAGCCGAGGTCGAGTACAGCGGCGTCTTTGGGTAGTTTGAGGTGCTTGGCTAGGAGTTGCGTGCCTTCATCGATGCCGCGGGGGCTGAACAACCCCCACGTGGAGTGGAAGCTGAGGTGCTTGCCCTGCAGGGTGGCGTCAAACGTGATGTCTTGCTTGAGGGAGGTGATGTCCATGGTCGTACTTGTTGTACTTATAGTATGCGTGATCTGGTAATGCCCGTCTACCAAACAGGGCCCCGGAGGGCCCTGTCGGCAAAAGAGAGGTTTAGGAACTACTCAGCTTTCTTGTCGGTTTTCTTAGCGGTGGCTTTAGGAGCGGCAGCTTTCTTGGCGGCCGGCTTCTTAGTGGCAGCGGTCTTGGTAGCGCTAGCCTTGGCCGTGGTGGTCTTAGCGGCAGCCTTCTTGCCGGCGCCCTTGGTGGTCTTGGTCTCAGGGGCAACGGCTTCGGTGCCGGCAGCCTTAGCGACGGCGTGAGCTAGAACGCTCTTGCGGCGGGCGGCGGTGTTCTTGTGCAGCGTGCCCTTCTTGACGGCCCGGTCGAGCTCGGAGTAGGCGGCGCTCAAGGAAGTTTGGATTTCCTTGGTGTCGCCAGCCGCGATGGCGGCGTTAACAGCGTTGATGTCTTGCTTGATAGCGCGCTTGACTTGCAGGTTGCGGCTGCGGCGGACGAGCGATTGCTTGGCGCGCTTGATAGCGGATTTAATGATGGGCATGAGAGTTCCTAAAATACCAATGGAATATAACGTATTTTGACCAGATTGTAAAGATCCAGTCTTGTCCAATACAAGATTGGCATGAGCAGGGTGGCGGTTTCTAATACAAGATTGGCATGAAATCAAAGGCGCGCGTCTAGCATAGAGGAATGACTATTTCCATGCACGACACACGCACCTACACCATACCAGAATTAACAGCTCTACTGACAACCTTGGAGGATGCTTGCTTCCAGCCCGAGAGCAAGGCCGAAGCCTACGATTGGATCGAGGAACAGCTCTTCAAGTATCGTTACGACCGCTTGAGCAAGTCGGCTAAGGGAGTGATTCGGGCTTACCTCGGCAAGTTTACCGGTTACCGTCCGAGCCAGTTGACCAATCTCATTGCCCAGTGGCGCACGACGCACCATGTCAAGCTCGCGAGTTACGAGCGCCACCAATTCGCTACGCGCTACACCCGGGACGATGTCGTCCTCCTAGCTCAAACTGACACGGTTCACCACCGTTTGTCCGGCCCAGCCACGAAACACCTCTTTCAGCGAGCCTACGCTGTGTTTGGCCAACCGGAATTCGTTCGGCTGAAGGACATCTCGGTGGCCCATATTTACAACCTGCGCACCACTTTCACCTACCGTCAGCACGCCCAAGTGTATACGCACACCCACGGACCGAAGAACACCCTGGGCGAACGTCGCAGACCCGAACCAAACGGCCGGCCGGGCTGTATCCGGGTGGACACCGTCCACCAAGGCGATGCGCCAGATGGGAAGAAGGGTATGTACCATATCAATTTCGTCGATGAGGTTACCCAATGGGAGCTGGTAGCGGCCGTGGAGACGATCTCCGACCGGCACATGCTGTCCATCCTGGAAGTGATTCTTGAGCAGTTTCCATTTGTCGTCTATGAGTTTCATTCCGACAATGGCTCTGAGTTTATTAACAAAAAGGTTTTGGATATGCTCCGGCGCTTGCACGCCAAACTGACCAAGTCCCGACCCCGGCGCCACAATGACAACGCTTTAGTCGAATCCAAGAACGGCAGCGTTATCCGCAAGGCCTGGGGTTACGACCACATCCCGGCACGAGATGCTCCCGTGCTCAACCAGTGGTACGAGGACTGGTTCAATACCTACCTCAATTTCCACCGGCCCTGCGGTTTTGCCACGGTCAAACGGGACAAGAAAGGCAAGGAACGACGGGTCTACCGGGCGGAGGATTACCAGACCCCTTACGAGAAATTCCGGGGTTTGCCCGATGCCCCGCAGTACCTCAAACCGGGGGTTACGTTTGACCAACTCGACTTCATCGCCTATGCTCTACCCGACACAGAGTTCGCCGAACTGATGGAGCAGGCTAAAGACCGGCTGCCGATTTGGGAGCAGCAATTGTCAATTGTCAGTTGAAAAGAATGATTTAAAGGAATTGCTTGAACGCGTGTCGTTCATGCCAATTATTCGATTAGAAAAGACTCTCCGCGGCGATTTGCGTGGGTGCAACTACACCAGCCAAAGCGCATATGCTTGACATTCTGCGGTTTTAGTGCTAAAGTATAGCGCATTGTAGCGCAGCAGGAGGCTTCACCGTGAAGCTGTCTCCCGATATCACGGCCGTGCTGGTTTGGTTGGCCGTAAATATAGCTTTCGTGGTCGCGGTTTGGTACGTTCCGGCGAATGTTGTGGCCGTACGGACGGCGGTGGCCGTCATTCAATTTGGCTTGCTGAGTGTGTTGGCGTTTACGGCCGGCCGCATGGCTTGGCGCGCACTTTAGATTATCAGGTTAAAGCCACCAGCCCACAGGGCAATCAGGGCAGAAATAATTAAAACCGCGTATTCAATTTTGCGGTCAATCGCAAAGTGGTCTTTTTGGGCGATAATCACGCCGATAACGAGACCTAACGGAAAAATCACATAGCCATCGTGCTTAATCCAAATAAACCCGAGCACGAGATAAATTAACAGTTTGAGAAAATAGGCGTCGTCGGTTTCGCGGCCGGCGGACCGTTTTGCATTCTTTGCCATGGCCTTATTCAAGCATAAGCAAATTGATTTGGCTAGCTGTTTGTAGACTGATCTGGCGGATTAGCTTCAAAAAATCGTTCGCGAGCGAGTTCGGGTGGCAAGAAGCCTTCGGGATGTTCAAAGCCGGCCTGCCACTGGTACCCGGAGCCGTAACCCTGCTCGCCCATGAGCTTGGTAGTGGCGTTGCGTAAATGAAGCGGCACTTGGGCGTGCGGGTGTTCGCGGAGTGCCGCGCTAGCCCGGCCTAAGGCGTCATAGGCTCGGCGGTCTTTGCCGGCAGTGGCTAGAGCGATGGTGGCATGGGCTAAGGTGATACGGCCCTCGGGCAAGCCAATGCGCTCGATGGCCTGAAAAGCCGCCACCGCCAGCGGCAAGGCTGCCGGATCAGCTAAGCCAATATCCTCCGAGGCAAAAATGACGAGCCGCCGGGCAATGAATTTGGCCTCTTCGCCGGCATCAAGCATCCGCACCAAGTAATACAAAGCGGCGTCCACCGCCCCGCCGCGTAAGGATTTAATATAGGCCGAGATGAAGTTGTAATGGTTTTCGCCGGTTTTATCGTAGGCGCCAGTGATGTGGCCAAGGGCTTGCTCAATATGCTTCACTTCAATACGGCTGCCGGTGAGCTCCGCGGCGGTTTCCAGAGCGGTAAGCGCGATTCGGGCGTCGCCGCCGGCCAAGTTGGCCAGCATATCGGCGGCGGGCGGATCGAGGGTTTTGCCGGGCAGTTCAGCCAGGCCGCGGCGGATAACTTCTTTGAGTTGGTCGGGGGTGAGGGCCTCAAGCGTGATTACGCGGCTCCGGGATAGGAGTGGACCAATCACCTCAAATGACGGGTTTTCAGTGGTGGCGCCAATTAATATGATGGTGCCATTTTCAACATGCGGCAAAAAGGCGTCTTGTTGAGCTTTGTTGAAGCGGTGAATTTCGTCGACAAACAACAATGTGGCTTGGCCGAGGCGCCGTCGCTCGCCGGCCTGTTCGATGACCTTTTTGACGTCGGGTAGCCCGCTGGTGACGGCGGACAGTTCGGCGAAGGCGTAGTTGCTCTGGCTGGCAATCAGTCGGGCCAGAGTAGTTTTGCCGGTGCCGGGCGGTCCCCACAGAATCAGTGAGGTGGCCGCCCCGCCATTGATCATGCTGCGGACCAGCGTGCCCTCGCCGACCGCGTTTGACTGGCCAATGAACTCGGCAATGGTCTTGGGCCGTACCCGGTCAGCCAGCGGTCGCTTGGTATTATCAGTGAATAAACTCGTTCCCTTCAAGGGTACCCCCTCACTTAGAAATCGTAAACTTGCATGCGGCCGGGCTGGACGGCGGCAATTTTGAGATGGGGACCCATCTGGGTTGGCCAGCGTAGCCGAGTAGCGGTAAAACATTCTTTGGCTAATCCGATCATCTGGTCGATGGACTGGTCGGCGATGTTTTGGCCGTTGAGGATTTGGGCCGCGATGGCCGAGACTCCAGCGAGCGTGACGGCGGCTTGCCCAATAGTTAGGTTGAAATTTTGGTTTGAATCCATGTAATAGACGTCTGGCTCGGTAGTGTGGCGAATAGGATCTATGCCGCCTACTAGTATTTCCACCCGTCCGGCGAGTTTGGCAATTTTTGGCACCACTTCTAGCATCAATCCCGCGTGGATGTACTGGGCGACGGCCGCCGAGCTGTGTTTGTCCTGGACTTTCATAATGCCTTCGCGATAGATGGTGGGCTCAACGGCCGCCCGGTTGCCCGAAATAATAACGACGCTGCGATTGGGCAGAGTGATGAAGTGGCTGGTTGCGGATGGTGTGGTGGCGTCGGTTTGGTCGGCGGCCAGGACGATACTGGTTTCGTTCTTGAGGGCGATTGCCAATGACACGTCTATCCTGCCTGCATTACTTAGATCTGATTGTAACGCGGGCTGGGTGGAAAAAGCGAGGGGTTGGCTACCTCAGATCGGCGACGGCGCCGAGAGCCGTGGTGAGGGCTTTTTCGATTGGCTCGTCGAGCAGCCGAGCCTCGGAGATCAGTTTGGCCGTGGTGAACTCGGCATCACGGGCAACGCCGCCGTTTTTGGCGTCGTAGGCTAACTGTTCGAGGTGGTTAGCCTGGGCCAGCCAATAGTAGGCCAGACCGATGGCGCTGAGCTGTTTGGGCGGAATAAATCCAGCCAGCTGGCCGGTGACCCGGGCGGTATCCCAGAACGAAGTGACGTACGCCAGTCGGGCCACGAGGGTGGTACTGCCTTTGCGGGCCAGAAACAGTTGCTGGTTTTCGACGAGCTCGGCCTGGAGCTGATCGAGTACCTCGGAGGCTGTAACGGCCTGACCAGTTTGGTCGATACGTAGGCGCTGCGCTCGTAATTGGCTCACGGCGAGCCCGAGCGGCAGTCCCAGTAAGGCACCAAGCGCCGCCCAACTCAGCGGGCCGCCAATGGCGTGAGTCCAGCCGGTGCTACTCACTTCGCCATAGCGTCCGGCCAGATAGGCTAGCGGCAAAATAACCAGCACGCCGGTGATAATTCCGGCGGTGCGGCGGGTAATGGTAAGCTCTCGGCCAAACAACTTCATAACGGATTGTAATTATCCACTTTTGGAGCTGTTTGTCAAGTTTGGGTTAGATTTGGACAGATTTAGCTTGATGGCGCGGGTAAGATGGTGCCGTTTCGGGCCTCATTGGCCCAATGATCGGCGAGCTCGTTGCCAGGGTCGTTGTTGTGGCCGCGCACCCAAATGAGCTGCGCTTGGCTAGCTTTGTGGGCTTCAACGACCTGTCGTACGAGCTCGAGGTTTTTGATTTCGCCGCCTTTTTTCTTCCATCCGTTGCGTTCCCAGCCGGCGGCCCATTTGGTGATGACGTTAATCCAAAATTCGCTATCGGTGTGAATTTCACACGGACGGCCGGCGGCGTCGGTGAGGGCGGCCAGCAATGCCCGGCCCTCCATGCGGATATTGGTGCTGTTGGCTTCTCGTCCCAGGATGTGCGGCTGCATGTTCAGTATCACGGCAAAGCCGCCGGCGCCCGGATTGGGCTCGCAGCTGCCGTCAGTATAGTAAACTAGTTCAGGTGTCATACCACCCATTAAACCATAATCGGTCGGACTTATTGGGGGTCGAAGAGCGAGCGTTGAGCGGCGCGACGCAGCTGCTCGCGCGGATTGGGCGCCAATTTGGCATCATAGGCCTTTCGAGTACGCTCATTGCTGAGTACCATGTAAGCTCGGCTGAGCAGGGCCATGGTACGAGGGTCGGGGTTGAGCCGGCGCCGTTGGGCTTGGGCCCGAGTCCGAAAGGCCGCATGTACTGTGGGGGTGTCGGCAGCGTGGTCGATTCCCAGAATCTCATAGAAATCCATAGTTGCCGCACTATACCATATTTTACTTAGCCCGGCTAGGTGCCATTCCTTGTCTCGATGGCCCCCGCTTCGCACGGAGCGGCTGTCGGGGCACGTTTGTTATGAGGGCTGACGGCCAGTCATGGCGAGGAGCTGGTCGTGCAACGGGGCATCGTCTGCTACCTCGAGCCGTTCGCCAATCACATGCATATCACGCAGGGCTTGTTCGTGGGGTTTGATGATGTCCCAGAGCGCCTGCACCAGATCATCGGATAACGTAACCGGATGCCCAATCACCTGAGCAATGTCATACGTGCGCAGGCCACGGAAGAGCGTAATGTGTTGCAAGTAATCGCGGGCGGGAAAATCGCCGTACGACAGGTGCGTGGTGCGATCGAGGTCGTGGAAATTTTTGACGGCGTCAGTGGCCCGAGCATTGTATTTTTTGTACTCGGCCACGGTGTCAGTGGTGGTGCGAAGGAAGTCGTACTGACTGCCAACTTCGGCGGCGGTTTTGCCGGCGAGCGTATCTGGCACCCAGGCGTCATCATAGGTATGATAATTGACGATATCGCGCAGGGTTTGGTTGGGCTGCCAGGTCATTTGCGCTGGTACCGGCAAGGACCATTGGTCATCGGTGATCTGCTCAATTACCGGTAGGAGTTCGCGGTTGGCTAAGATGAAGGCTTTGGTTTCGGTCATAATCACTTCCTCGGTTACAGTATTATTGTAGTAGGTTTTTTTGCGTGGACAAGGCGACGATTATGTTGGCCCCCTCAATCGACCGAGGTTGGCAGTTCGTAGAGCCGGTTGGAGCGTCACAAAAAAAAGCCCCGCGGGTTGCGGGGCTTGGCTTTGATCACTGGTTACATCTTGATTTCGATGTCGACGCCGGCGGGGAGGTTGAGGTTCATGAGGGCATCGATGGTCTTGGGGGTGGGCTCGGTGATGTCGATGAGCCGCTTGTGAGTGCGCATCTCGAACTGCTCGCGCGCGTCCTTATAGATGTGCGGGCTGCGCAGGACGGTAATGTCCTTCTTCTCGGTGGGCAGCGGGATGGGGCCGGCCACGTTAGCGCCGGTGCGGGTGGCGGTGTCAATAATTTGCTTGGCGGACTGGTCTATGACCTTGGAATCGTAGGCCTTCAGGCGGATACGAATGCGTTGCTTGTTCTCAGTCTTGGTCTCGGCGGTGGCCATGGGTAGGTGCTATCTCTCGATATTAGTTAGTGATATATAAAATAGATCCACACTCACGTGGTTTCGATTTGATTTAAGCATAAGTTCGGCAGATTTGTCAAATGGAATACTGATGCTGAGCGCATGGGTGCTTTTGCGGCAAGGCACGACGAGGCCCCGGGAGGCGGCCCGCGACACTCGTCGTTATGGGGCCTCCTCTCGGGGCAGTTCACTCCACCTGTCGGCCAAGCATGCGGCGCAGGGTGTTGTGGGTGAGCTCAGTGAGCAGCGTGGTCGTGATCGGATCCTTCAGGCTATGGTGGGTCTCGATGTGCTGGAGCGCTGAGCCACTGCCGGCAGGTAGCTTGGCCCGGATGGCGACTGTCCGCGCGGACATGGCCTGCGCCACCACTATAGCCATCCCAAAACAAAACGTGTGCCCTCACCGTGCTCGTGAGTTCAGGATCAATCGCTCCTCGTTCGCTGTATCACCGGATACAGCTTACCCGGTCCGACCGATCCTGAATCACCCGAATCATCGGTGCGAAAAGACACGTTTTGTTTTGGGATGGCTATAGGATACGCCCCAAATCAGCCTGAGCGCCCATCACGTATCAAAATTGTTGGTCCGACTAAATACGGTGTTGTGCGTCGGCCCCGAGAGCAGGCGGCTCAACGTTAGCCGTCCGCAAATTGTTCGGCATTTGCAAATAAATCACCTTCCTTCTTGTTCTTGTCAATTATTATGTTATTCTATTCTAGACCATATTAACAAATGGTCGTACCGTCCGACGTCAAGATAGGAGACCAGTGTCTACCGACACAAGCACGCTGCCCAAATTCGGCATGGTAGAGCTGTTTCCGGCACTCGGCCATTTCGAGGTAGACAAGCGCCTGATCCAGCTGCTGAACTTCTGCCACAAGCAGCAGCTGCCGTACCCGGTTGAGTCCAAGGGGGCCTACGCCGTGTGGTGGCATGCGCTGCATGAGGTGGGGCACTGGGCCGTCAAGCCTCGGTGGTACATCGACCTTGCCGTGTCGTTGTTTCCCAGCCTCACCATCTACACCGACAACGTCTTCATTCCTGCCGGTTCCGCTCCTGGGGTGGTGCATGACCTGCATTTGCCCGCTTTCCAGTGGTACCAGGCTGGCAACGATGTCATACCGGACCTTGGCATGTGGGAGGACCCCACACCCGGTGAACCGGAGACGCGACTGTGGTGTCTCCTCATGCTCCGTAAATTTTGCTGGCCACACCCGTTCGACGACAACACCGGGCTCGTGGACGTGGGTGACTACCTGTTCCACAAGCCGTCGTCTGCCCGGGTTTGGGCGCCCTTCATCCTGGAAGATGAAACGCTCTGGGCGAGCTTCAGACGCTGGGGTATCGATCCGGCGAGCGGACGCTTCCGTAGTCTGGAGGCGCCCAACGCCGGCTCATTCACTCTGCCGTATCCCAGGCCGCACACGCACGACGAGCTCTGGAGTAATTATCGGGCCGTTTACCAGCTGTGCGGCGCCGAGGACCGGGTTAAGCGAGGGCGCCTGTTCTTCGAGTGGTATCATGTCACTCGCTGGTCGGAGCCCCGG
>DATDME010000046.1:0-6702 GCA_036518915.1 Candidatus Saccharimonadia bacterium
AATGCGAGCACAAGCTTCCTGTACCGCCGTCATGAGCGGATAAGTCACCAGCATAATCCAAACGGTGCTGAGGCCAAACTGAGCTCCCGCCTGGGAATACGTCGCGATGCCGGAAGGGTCATCATCCGCCGCACCGGTCACAATCCCTGGGCCCAAGATCCGCAAGAATCGACTAAAACCCTTCTGGTGCTGTTGGTGCTGTCGTCGCCGTGAACCCACTGGCGCCTCTGCCGCTTGCAGCTCCGCCTCAGTGATCACCTCATCAGCCTGTAGCTTCATCGTACGACAAGCATAAGCGTATTAGACTGCGCTGTCTAGATATAGCAAACGCAAAACAGCCCCGCGACGGGCCGTAACTACCGCGGCCGGCTCGCCGCCACCCGTGCCGCCGCTCGTTCCAGGGCGTCATCCAGCGGCTCAAGTTCCGTCACGCCATACCGCCGGCGCAGAGCCGCCCCAAGCAGCGCGTCCGCAAGCTGAGAATTTTTTGGCAGCACCGGTCCATGCAGGTACGTGCCAATCGCCATGCCCCGCTGGGCCCCCTCCTGCCGGCTGTGCGGATTATTGCCCGCGCCCTTGATGACCGTGCCCAGCGGGGCTTGCCGGGCTGCCAAAATAGTCTGGCCCGAATGGTTCTCAAAGCCCACCAGCTGGCCGTACGCTTCCGTCTCTACCACCATGTTGCCAATCATGCGGACGGTGCCGCCAACCGTCCGCATATCAAACACGCCAATACCCGGGATTTCTTGTCCTTCCACGGTTGTAAAACCGTGTCCAAACAATTGGTAGGTGCCGCAAATTACCAACATCGGCACGCCGTCCTCGGCCATCTGGCGGAGTGCTGAGCCATGACGCAGCAGGTCTTGCCCCACCACCAGTTGACCAGAATCCTGACCGCCCCCGCCAAAGACGACGTCTACCGCTTCCCAATCGACCGGCTCGCCAGCTTCCACGTGCACCACCCGCGGCGTAATCCCCCGCCACTCCAACCGGCGCTGCAAGGCAATCACGTTACCCAAATCGCCGTAAATGTTCATCTCGCGGGGATACAAATGCGCAATGGTCAAAGCCTGCTTCATGAAATTGGTTTAATCCGTGTTAATTTTGACAACATATTGCGGGTCTTTGTCATGGCCGTATACGTGGGCAAAATGTATACTTCATCGCCCGGGTGGCTGGCCGCAATGAGCGACTCCACACCAACCGGCACGTCCACCACGCCTTCGGCCGGAATGCCGGCGTATTTGAAACGTACAGCCATATCGGCCGCCCGGATGCCCGACACAAACACGCGCGGCTCGTCCGGCCGCAAAACTTCCAACGGCACATCCCACAGCCACGACACATCGCGCCCATCAGCGTCCAAGTCATTAATAATGACCAGCACCGCCAGCCGCGGCCGGCCGGCCAAGAACGTCTGCACCACCTGCGTAAAGCCGGCCGGATTTTTAATCAGCAGCAAACATAGCGTGCGGTCGCGATATTTTATACGCTCCACCCGGCCAAAAGCAGCTTCAGTCTCAGCCAGCACCTTCACCGCCGACTGGACCGAACCCGTCACCATCGCTAACGCGCCCACCACCGCCAAGGCATTGTACAGGTTGTAAACGCCAGCCAATGCAAATTGTAATGATTGGCGTTTACCCAGAATCGACACTTCAAATCTGGAGCCATGGAGACCCATTTCGGATGTTGATGTAATTGCTACATCAGGATGTGGACGCTTATACCCATCATGCACGCAGTGGTAATGACCAATGTGGCCGTAGAAGGTCCGCGAAAACGTTAACCGCTCGTGGCAGCGCGGGCACCGGTCGGTGTCCGTGGCCGTGGCAATTGCCGTTTGACCAGATTCCATACCCTCAATGCCGAAATACTGCACGTTGGCTCCATCCTGAGCATAGGTGGCCAGGCTAGCCACTAGCGGATCATCGGCGTTGAGCAGCACGTCCGCCGAAGTTTGGGCGATGCCCTCGCCGATCAAGGCTGCCGTGGTGTCGAGTTCGCCATAGCGGTCAAGCTGGTCACGAAACAAATTTAGCACCACAATGAGCCGCGGCTGGATGTCTTTGGTAACCCGACGCAAGCTGGCCTCGTCAACTTCCATGGCCGCCATGGTGCCGCGCAGTTTCCCCCGCCAGCTTGCCGCGCCAAGCAGCGCCGAAGTTACCCCACGTTTCAAGTTTGAACCGGTACTGTTTGTGATGACCGTCTCACCGGCGGCCTCCAACGAACCCACGAGCACTTTTGTGGTGGTGGTTTTACCGTTGGTACCCGTCACCAGAATTACCCCTTGCGGCAATTGCGCGGCTAGCTTCCCCGCTAGGTGCGGGTCAAGGTAATCGGCCAGCAAGCCCGGCAGGGCCTGGCCGCCCCCACGCATCAGCCGCCGGGTCAAAAACGCGGCCATCTTACATATCACAACGGTGATGCTTACCAGCATACTTGTATTATACGACAAGGAACCGATCCACCAACGGCCAAGCTTCAGCCGGATCCTGCAGCAGGTGAATGTCCGGATTGCGTTTAAACCACGTCACCTGCTTTTTATAGAGCGCCATGTCTCCGGCCACGAACTTTGCCTGACCCACAATTACAGCCTCTTGGCCCTGCGCTACCTCCCGAAAAGCCCGGTAGCCAATCACCGCCATGGCTTCACTGTCCCACCCATAGCGTTTGCCCACTCGCTTGACCTCATCAATAAAGCCTTCCTCAAGCATTTTTTTAACTCTTTGCTCAATTCGCTGCCGAGCAACTTCTTTGTTCACCATCAGGCCCAGCACGAGCGTCCGGTCACGCAACCGTGACGCCCGGCTTTTACCCACGCCAGCCGTCTCAATGGCCCGAATCACCCGCCGCGGGTTCTGGAGGTCCACCGAAGAAGCCGCTTCGGGATCAAGCGTTTGCAGCCTTTGCACCAGCGTAGCCAGTGGCAACCGCTCCAACTCCGCGCGCTGCACCGGATCTGCCGCCGGCGGAAACTGATAGTCATATAGCACGCTGTCCACGTACAGCCCACTGCCGCCCACCAGCAGCGGCACGTGTCCGCGCGCGCCAATTTCGGCAATTAATTGCTGTGCCTGGCGCTTAAATTCGCCAGCCGACAGCCGCTCGGTCGGTTTAATAACGTCCAACATATGGTGCGGCACCAGCCGGCGCTCCTCCGGTGTAGGTTTAGCGGTGCCAATATCCAGGCCGGCATACAGCGTGCGGGAGTCTGCACAAATAATTTCCCCGCCAATTTTGCGTGCTATATCTATTGCCAGCGCGGTTTTGCCGGTGGCTGTCGGCCCGACCACCGCAATCAATGGTACGGCATTAGGCATCGTGCGGCCCTTCATTCACGTCTGATTGTTGTGGCCACCACAACAAAGCATCTACGTCCACCAGATAGTCCTCTGATATTTCTACCCCCTCCGCCGCCAACCGTGCCGCCTGTTCTCGGCGTCCACCAGGGAACGCGCCGGCCAAACCGCCCCGCTTATTGACCACCCGGTGCCACGGTAATTCTTCGAGGCCAAAATGCGCGATACCACCGACAATCCGCGCGGCCCGCGGACTGCCGCACAAAGCTGCAAGCTGCCCGTACGTCATGACACGGCCCGGCGGAATCGAACCCACCAGCGCATACACCGCCTCAGCAAATTGACGGTCTGGGCTCACGTTACGCCCGCCCCGCTGTCAGCTGAGCCAAAATCCGCAGCCGCCACAACCCATCGCGCGAACCAGGCTGCTCGGGATGGTAAAACTTCTTTTGGCCCCAGCTCTGCTGGCCTAAATCGCCCTTCGGCTGATCCACTGCCACATAGCGCCAACTCACCCCGCCCAAGCCATGCCGGTCATGAGCCGAATCGGCGTAGGTCAGCAAGCCGGGCTGCGCCCGCACCACCACACCAATGTGCTCAGATCCATCGTGTGACATCGCAATCAAATCGCCGGGTTGAGCCAACCCCACCTCCGACACCGCCACCACCACTGCCGGGTCAACCAGCCGCCGCACACCCACAATTGGCGCCGCATCAATCTGCCACATCCGGCAAGCCTGCGCCAGTGTGACAGACCCCGTAACTGCCCCACCGCCAGCCACCCGCCAGCGTTCCGCCAGCTCGGGATGACGACGGTTGCGATCACGCACCTCGCTGGCCGGCACCACCAGGTGCTCAGCCAAAACGACGCCGTACGCTTCAGCCAGCCAGTCGCTCAGCACATGGAACGCAAAGCCCGAACAATCAATCCCCAGGCCATGCTGTCGCATGAGCGTCCGCCAGTCTTCCGGCGTGACTGGCCTCGCGCCAGCGGCCCGGGCCGCCGCCCGCGCCGCCCGGCCCAGCTCCACCGCACTCCCCTTGCCTCGCAGCGGCGCGTCGAGCCAAAACGGTGCTTCAGCAGAATTCAGCCAATACGGCGCCCACACATGCTGGCCGCCCAAGGTCAGGCGGTAGCGCTGCACGCAGGCTCGCAGCGTCATCATAGCGCACTGGTGCCCCGCCGCTCGGCCACCTCGCGCTGCAAAACCGCTACCAATTCTTCAACCTTGAGCGAGCCCTCAAAATTCCCATGACCCTGCCGCAGCCGGGGACTCACCTGGCCACTCTCGCGCTCCTTTTCACCCAGCACCAAGGTATACGGCACCTTGGCCACACCCGCCGCGCGAATCTTCTTGCCGACACTCTCGGCCGATGTATCGACCCCCACCCGCAAGCCAACCTTCACCAGCGTTTGACGCAACCCTTCCGTGAACTCCGCCAGCTCAGCCGTGTCATTCACCGGCGCGAGCCGCACCTGCTCCGGCGCCATCCACAGCGGGAAGGCTCCGGCGTAGTGTTCAATCAAAATACTCATCACCCGCTCAAGTGAGCCTAAGAAGGCGCAGTGAACCATAACCGGCCGCTGAACTTTACCTTCAGCGTCAATGTACTCTAACTCAAAGCGCTGTGGCATGGCGTAATCTAACTGCACCGTCGCCAATTGCCATTGCCGACCCAGCGCGTCTGTCGCCATGAAGTCCATTTTTGGACCGTAAATGGCCGCTTCTCCCTCTGCCACGACATGCTCAAGTTTAAACTCCTTCGCCAAACGCAGCAGTGCGGCCTGAGCCCGCCCCCACGCCTCTGGGTCACCCAGCCATGAGTCGCTGTCATCACGGAACGACAAACGTAAACTTAATTTCAAACCCAAAATCCGATAAATTTTCTGCGCGTCTTCCACCAACTCAGCAAAGATAGTTGGTACTTGGTCTTCACGACAGAATACATGCGAATCATCCTGGGTAATTGCCCGCACCCGTGATAAGCCACCAAGCTCGCCACTCTTCTCATCACGGTAAACCATAGTTGTCTCAAGATATTTTACTGGCAAATCGCGGTACGAGCGCGGACGACTAGCATAAATTTGCGTGTGATGCGGACAGTTCACGGGTTTCAGGGCAAACTCGTCACCCGACTCCGTTGACGTAAACCGCAACAATTCCGGAAACTTCTCAAAATGACCTGATACCCGATACGCATCCAACTTAGCCATGTGCGGGATGGCCACCCGCTGGTAGCCCCGGTCCAAACGGAAGCTTTGGCTTAGTTCATTCAGCTCCTCCCGGATAACCGTCCCCCGCGGCGTAAATAACGGCAGTCCACCACCAATCAACGGCGACGACACAAACAAATCCAATTCCTTGCCCAGCTTGCGATGATCGCGCTTGGCCGCCTCTTCTAGCATGGCAAGATGCTCATCGAGCTCCTTCTCCGTTGTGAAACCTACACCATACACCCGCTGGAGTTGAGCGTTGTTCTCGTTGCCGCGCCAGTAAGCGCCGGACACGCGCATCAGCTTGAACGCGCCTACCTGGCCAGTTGAGGCCACATGTGGCCCCCGGCACAAGTCGGTGAAGGGACCATCAGTATAAATTCCAACCTCCTCGACCTTGGCGCCGTCACCCACGCCCAATTGGGATCGGTCGATATCCTTGGCCACGGTTGTGCCGTGCTGCTTAAGGTCGCCCAGCAAATCCAGCTTGTAGGTCTGGTCTTTATCCTTGAAGTACTTCATGGCCTCATCGAGCTTCATCGTTGAGTGTTCAAACGGATAATCCGCCTTGATGACCTCACGCATTTTGGCCTCAATCTTGGCCAAGTCTTCCTCCCCCAGCTTGGCCGGAAGATCCACGTCGTAATAAAACCCGTTCTCCACCACCGGGCCGACCCCAAACTTCGCCTTGGGGTAGAGCTCCTGAATAGCGGTTGCCATAATATGCGCCAACGAGTGCCGCATCGCAAATAATTGTTGTTCTGCTGACTTTTCTGCCATGTTTTATATCCTATAGTTAATGATATAAATATGATATTTTTGCAGTGCTTTCCGATTGGACACCCATGGTAATCAACCAAAAAACACGCTGCTAACAGCGCGTCTGGATCCAAGGTGGACGGTTCCACCAGACTTCCCTGCCCACCGGTGTTCACGGCAGCGGGGCTCTCTTGCGCCAGTCTAACGTTACCGGCAACGGAGTTCGCGGGTTGGTGAGGCCCGGTCAACACTCTCTTGAACTGACGCCATTATAGGCTGAGGCGAGGCGAGGGTCAATCCGCCCAACCGTAAACCGCCCACGCGGGGCGGTTTAAGAATAATTGCTGGTGGGTCCTAGAGGATTCGAACCTCTGACCTCTTCCACGTCAAGGAAGCGCTCTAACCAACTGAGCTAAGAACCCA
>DATDME010000047.1:0-6761 GCA_036518915.1 Candidatus Saccharimonadia bacterium
GTTCTTTCGAACCTGTCTCCGGTATACTGCTGTACCCGAGACCGCCAGATATAACCACAGTGCGGTGGGCGATACCAGAGGCAGGTTCAAACGAACATCATGAACATCATTTTTCAAGGTCGCGTATCATTATACTGCTTATGCCCTAATTTGTCAATACCCTTATGCTCACGTCCGCGATTTTCCTTGCACTTTCGGCTTTCGTTCGGTACTATCACTTCACTAACCAGATATACTAGTAAAGGAAGGACCGTAGCCATGTCATTGACGAAAGAAGATCTCTCCGCTATCTCAAACTTGCTTGATACCAAGCTTGATGTGCGCTTTGCCAAGCAGGACGCCAGATTGGATGCAAAGCTTGATGCTAGATTCACTGAGCAAGAGGCTAAAATCGATGCCAGATTCGCCGATCAAGAGACTCGCTTTGATCACAAGCTTGAATCGGCCATCGATTCGTTTGCCGCCATCGTGAAAGAGGGCTTCGACGAAGTCACCATCCAGATAACCGAGCTCAAAGACGATGTCGCCATCCTCAAGGATGACGTAGCCGTACTGAAAGACGATGTCGCCTTGCTCAAGGACGATGTCACCGAGCTCAAAACCGATGTCGCCGAGCTCAAAACCGATATGCGCGAGGTCAAATGGAGCCTTACTGACACGGTCCGGCGAGCCGAATTTCTCGACCTACGCGACCGCGTCGTCCGGCTTGAACACCAGAAAAGCGCTTCCTAAAGCCAAAAAACAACTTCAATGTAAATGTAATGGACGTCTTCTTTCCAGGGAGATAGCGTGACGGCTGCAAGAAGTTTTTGATGGTAAGCTTGACTTTCGTAAGCAGCCGTTGTGTGGCTTGCTTATCGAACGTGTACAAAGATACCACTTGTGGTTAATAATGTCAACAAGTCGTACTGCGATACCCACTCTAACAGATATATATTGGCTTTCGAGAGTGTCAATTCATGATTGACAAATGATAATTCTTGTGCTAACTTTAGAGCATGGACGCCTCACTGCTCGAACAAGTTGGCCTCAATGCTACCCAAGCCAGAGCCTATCTGGCCCTCATCTCAGCCGGCAGCCTCACGCCGCCCCAATTATCAGATAAGATCCAGATTACCCGCACCAACGCCTATGAGGTTCTCAAACAGCTTAACGAGCTAACATTAGCCGTAAAATCGGGTAGCGGCACCAAGCTCACCTACCGGCCCGAAAACCCCGCCAATCTGGAAAAACTCATGGAGAGCCGCCGCAACCAGGTCATTGAGCACGAAACCCGTCTGCGCGGCTTCATGCCCCAGCTCATGACCTACTTTTATACCTATTCGGAGCAGCCGGGCGTGCGGTTTTACCAAGGCAAAGCCGGCCTTATCCAGATATACGAAGACATCTTACGCACCCGCCAGCCCGTTTCACTCCTGCGCACTCCAGCCGAAAATGCCTTTCTTGGCTTGGAATTCATGAAAAACTACATTGCCCAACGGGTAAAGCTCGGCATTACCGTCGATGCGCTCACTCCAGATATGCCGCAGGCCAACCGCGACCCCGACGTTGACCAAGCCCAGCTCTTCACTCGTACGTGGTACGCCCCCACGGCATATCAGGCGCCCGTTGAAATTGATATTTACGGCAACAAAGTCGCCCTCATTTCTTTTGGTCATGAAGCTATTGGCATGATCATCGAAAGCCCCCAAGTCGCTCAAGCTATGCGGCAAGTTTTTCAAATGATGAAGCTGGGGGCGTTAAAACCGACGGCCTCAGAAGCCGGCTTCCACTGACAAGTCCGCAGCCGCATCACGCCTCGCTCTCAATAATCGCCTGAAACTGCTGGAGCAGCTGCGCTCGCCGCGCCTCATCGCCCTTCAATTCAGCCTCGCGCAATTCCACACTCAGCTGAGCCTTCTTCTCGGCGTTTGACTCCAACAGCACCGTGCGCGCCAGCTCAAACGCCATCTGTTGCACTACCAGCTGCTCCAACCCGGAGTACTCCTCCTCTGCCACAAGCAACAACCCCTTGGCGTAGTTCTCTACCTCCCCCAGTTTCGCGGCCAGTTTATCACCCTTGGCCGCTGAGTGCCGCTTCAACGCTTCATAAATGGCCTGCCGCTCCAACGAGGAAAAGCCTTCAGCGCTTAAATCATGCAGGCTAGCCCGCACATCAGCGCGCATCAGGTTCAAACCCAGCAACAATTCTTCATGCTGGATGCGCACCGGCGACTTGCGCGGCGCCTGCATTACCGCCCGCCGCACCGGCTCTTGCGCGCCCACACTGGCGGCCGCCGCCACCGGCTTGGGCGCCGGCGCCTCAGCGCCCGCAATTTTCGCCTTCACCGCCTCCGGGCTCACACCGGTTTTCTGCGCCAGCAACTGCACGTAATGGTCTTGCTCCACCGGATCACCCAGCCGCGCCAGGTTACTGGCCAGCCGGTCGGCATACCCCCGCTTACCAATCGCCGTATTAAGGTCAAAATCGCGTTCAAACCGGTCGAACAGATAATCCACAATGTACTTTGAACCTGAAATCGCCACCTCCAGCGCGCCCACATCCTGTCGCGCCAACTCATCGCAATCCTTCACGCCCTCCGGCAGCACCACCATACGCAAGGTCAGGCCCAACTTCTGCCCCATCTCAATCGCCCGCTCGGTGGCCGCTAGGCCCGCCTTATCACTATCAAACGCCAGCTTCACATTTTTCGTGAGCTTACTCAATGTGCGCAAATGCTCAATCGTCAGCGCCGTGCCGCTCGTGGCCACCACCTGCTTAATGCCAAACTGGTGGCACGCCACCACATCCATCTGGCCTTCCACCAGTACCACCTCATCCTTCGTGCGGATGGATTCCTTCGCCAAATGCAGTCCAAAAATGGCCGACGACTTATCAAACAGCGGCGTCTGCGGCGTATTCAAATATTTCGGCACGCCATCATCCAACACCCGGCCCGTAAACGCCAGCGGCCGGCCTTCCCGGTCAGATATCGGGAACATAATCCGCCCGCGAAACAAATCATAAACTGTTGTCCGGCCCTCCTTTTGCCCAGCCAGCCCGCCCTGCAATAATTCCCGCTGGGTAAAGCCCTGCTTAAACAAAAACTCGGTCAGGGCGCCCCAGGCATCGGGCGCGTAGCCAATCCGAAAATCGCGCACCGTTTGCTTATCCAAACCCCGCTGTTTAAAGACGTATTCCAGTGCCCTCATGTTCTTTACAAGCGACGCCTGATAATACGTGGTCGCCAGATCGTGCGCCCGCAGCAACCGGTCGCGCAACTTCTGCGCCTCTTTGTTCTCACCCGATTTCGCCTTCAACTCCACGCCCGCCTTGCGCGCCAACATCTCCAGCGCCGACCGAAAATCCAACCCCTCCATCTTCATCACGAAGTTGAAAATATCGCCACCCTCACCACAACCAAAGCAGTGATAAATGCCCTTATCGGGCGACACCATAAAGCTCGCGGACCGCTCTTCATGAAACGGACACGGCGCCTTCAAATTCCGCCCGGCCTGCTTCAGCGGCAAATAGCTCCCGACCACCTCCGTGATCTCCAGCCGTGCCTTTACCTCCGCGACTTCGTCCATATCTGTATTATAGCGCCGGTATCAATAAATGCGAACAAAACGCATACATGATATAGTAGAAGTACTTGTTAAGCCTGATACGATGAAAGCACATAATAGGGTCAGGCTCATGCCCAACCAACCTGCCATTTCGGTCAAAGGTCTCACGAAAGCCTACGGTGCTAACCAAGTGCTGCGCGGCGTGAACTTCACGGTGCCGCGCGGCACCATGCTGGCCCTGCTCGGCCCTAACGGCGCTGGCAAAACCACCACGGTGCGTATCTTAAGCACGCTGCTTCATGCCGATGGCGGCCACGTCACCATTGAAGGCCATAACCTTACCGCCGATCCTGAAGCCGTCCGCGGCGTCATCGGCCTCACCGGCCAGTCCGCCGCCGTGGATGAGCTCCTCACCGGCCGCGAAAACCTCGTGCTCATGGGCCGGCTCTACCGCCTCACCAAGGCCAGCGCCCAACAGCGCGCCCAGGAACTCCTTGAAGAGTTTGACCTCACCGAAGCCGCCGACCGCCCCGCGAAGACCTACTCCGGCGGGATGCGCCGCCGCCTCGACCTAGCCGTCAGCCTCATTGCTACGCCGCCGGTTATCTTCCTCGACGAACCCACCACCGGCCTCGACCCCCGCTCGCGGCTGGCCATGTGGGAAGTTATCCGCCACCTCATGGACACCGGCACCACCATCTTGCTCACTACCCAATATCTCGAAGAAGCCGACCAGCTGGCCGACAACATCGTGGTGATTGATGGCGGCAAGGTCATCGCCGAGGGTACCGCGACCGAGCTCAAGCGCCAGATCGGCCAAGACCGCCTCGTACTCACCTTCGCCAAACAAGCCGACCTCGAAAAAGCCCTGGCCGCCCTCGATGGCGCCATCGCCGGCAGCAACTCCGAGCCCACCGCCAGCATTGCCCTGCAAAACACCCAGGCTGATATGCGCACCACCCTTGAAAAGCTCGAGAAAGCCGGTGTTACCGCCGTCACCATCGACATCCACAAACCCACCCTCGATGACGTCTTCCTATCTGTTACTGGCCAGCACCAACCCGCCGAACCCACCAAGGAGGTAGCCAATGGCTGAACTCGTGTTTGAAAAACGACCCAAGCCCCTGCTGGTGCTCAATGACATTTTGCTCATGGTGGGCCGCTCCAGCCGCCACATCCTCCGCAACACCGACCAACTTCTGGGCACGTTCTTCCAACCCATCATGTTCCTGGTGCTCTTCTCGGCCGTCTTTGGCGGCGCCATCGAGAAATCCCTCCCACCCGGTGTGAGCTATCTGAACTTCTTGATGGCCGGCATCCTCGTGCAAACCCTAGCTTTCGGCTCTACCACCACCGCCATCGCTATCTGTAACGATCTCCAAAAGGGCATCATCGACCGCTTCCGCTCGCTGCCTATGTCCAACGTGGCGGTGCTGGCCGGCCACACCATTTCGGACCTGTTCCGCAACGGCATTTCTACCGTGGTCATGCTGCTGGCCGGCCTGGTTATGGGTTTCCGCTCCTCCGCCAGCTTTAGCGATTGGCTGGTCATCGCCGGTATTTTGCTGCTGTTCACGTTTGCCTTCTCTTGGCTCTCGGCCATCGCCGGCGTGTTCGCCAAAAGCGTGGAGGGCGTGCAGTGGCTCAGCTTTATTTTCGTCTTTCCGCTAACTTTTGCCAGCACCGCTTTCGTGCCGGCCGAGGGCATGAATAAATACTTGAAAGTTTTCGCCGAGAATCAGCCCATCACCCACGTCGTGGAGGCCGTTCGCTCGCTCATGCTCGGCCTACCGCCCGGCGATCATATCTGGTTGAGCCTGGTTTGGTGCGGCATCATGCTCGTGGTGGCCATTCCGCTGACCACTTGGATGTTCCGCCGCAAGACCTCAGCCTAAAGCCGGCTCCACTCCAGATTGGGCTTGGCCTGCTCCACCAGCCGGGCCATCTGGCCAACCGATTTCTCTGCCACCGGCGAGCGGACAAACGCCTCCAGGTCAGCCCAAGTGTGCGAATCTGATCCCCAGGTCCGCAACAGGTGGTATTGTTCAACCAATACCAGCGACTCCTGCGCACCCTGCGTCAGATCGCGGTCATTCACGACATTTTCAACTTCCAGTTCAATGCCATCCAGTCCGCCCGCCTGAATGACCACCTCGATGTCATCGCGCGTCATCTTGTCGGGCTCAATGTACCAGTGCGCCGCCACCGCCAGCCCGCCGGCCTCCCTAATCAACTTCACCGTATCTTCATACGGCATGAGCGTCCTGGCCCCCGTCACCGGCGCCGGTTTATAAGCGTGCGTCCCCATAAACAAGGTATACGGCCACTGGTTTGGACCGTCCTTGAGCGTTTGCTCATACTTAGCCTTGAGCTCGGCATCATGCTCCGCCGCCGCTATAAACTCGGCCTTCAGCTGCTCCATCACCGCCTCGTTCTCTGGGTGCAGCTGCAGTGCCTTCACCATGTGTGGGCTGGCGATATTCCGCGAGGTCGCCGAACGCAGAATATCCTCCTCGCTCACCACAAAACCCAAGCTCTGCAGGTGCCCCACGTACGCCCGCATCCGCTCCAGCCGGCTGTCTTCCGCCGCCCGGCAAAATTCCGCCAGCGCCGCATTCCGGATATCAACAAATAGGCCCAAAATATGCACGGCACCCCGCTCCGGGCCGCCCACCGCCCGCGGCACAAAACTCGATAATTCCACGCCCAGCGTCCACTTTACCGGCCCGTCATATGCCCGCAACATCGCCACCGTATCGTCATTCGGCAAGGCGTCATGGTCAGTAAACGCCAGCACACCAACACCCAGTTCCTCCGCCGCCTGCAACACCTCAGCGTGCGACATCGCGCCATCGCTCATACGGGTGTGAGAATGCAATGATTCAAATTTAAGCTCTGCCATTACCTACCTGTCCTTTATGCGATACACAAACTTTAACCCCGACCAACCCGGCTAAATTGCCGCCACCTTCACATCACCACCACCCGCTGGCCGGACTGAATGCCAAGTTTGGTCAAGTTTGGTTAATAGGGCGTCTGCCGCATCGTCTGCCATAACGTATAGCCCTCCGCAAAACAAAACGTGTCTTTTCGCACCGATGATTCGGGTGATTCAGGATCGGTCGGACCGAGTAAGCTGTATCCGGTGATACAGCGAACGAGGAGTGATCGATCCTGAACTCACGAGCACGGTGAGGGCACACGTTTTGTTT
>DATDME010000048.1:0-3835 GCA_036518915.1 Candidatus Saccharimonadia bacterium
GCCCGAGATGACCGAGAAGATTGCCGGCGCCAAGGCCAAGGTGGCCCAGGTGGCCACCATCTCGGCCGGTGATGCCGAGATCGGTGAGCTGATTGCTGAGGTCATTGAGGCCGTGGGTGAAGATGGCACCGTGACAGTTGAGCAATCGCAGGGCTTGATGCTTGAGAAAGAGATTGTGGAAGGCTTTAAGGTGGACCGCGGTTATGTGAGCCAGTACATGGTGACCGACCCGGCCCGCATGGAAGCGGTTTATGAGAAGCCGATGATCCTGGTGACCGACAAGAAGATTGGCGGCATCCAGGAAATTCTGCCACTGCTTGAGAAAATGGCGCAGGGTGGTAAGAAAGACCTCGTGATTGTGGCTGAAGACGTTGAGGGCGAAGCTCTGGCTACCCTTGTGCTGAACAAGCTTAAGGGCGTGTTCAACACCTTGGCGATAAAGGCGCCGGCCTTTGGCGACCGCCGCAAGGCCGTGCTCCAAGACATCGCCGCGCTGACTGGTGCCACGGTTATTACCGAGGACCAGGGTTACACCTTTGAGAACGCCACGCTCGACATGCTGGGTTCGGCCCGCAAGGTGATTGCCGGCAAAGACAACACCACCATCATCGAAGGCTACGGCGACCCGAAGGACGTGGACGCCCGCATCGCGGAGATCCGTGCCCAGATCGAGAACGCCACGAGCGAGTACGACAAAGAAAACCTCGAGAAGCGCCTGAGTGCCTTGGCCGGTAAAGTGGCCGTCATTAAGGTGGGTGGCGCGACCGAGACTGAAATCAACGAAAAGAAAGACCGCGTGGATGACGCCGTGGCCGCTACCAAGGCGGCAGTGGCCGAAGGTATTGTACCGGGCGGCGGCGTGACGCTGGTTGACCTGAGCAAGAAGCTGACGGTGGAGCCGACCAAGATTGGGTCGAGCGCCGAGGCTGGTGCGCTGGTGCTGAAGCGCGCGCTGGTGCAGCCGTTCCGCGAGCTAATGCGCAATGCCGGTTTCAACCCGGATGAGAAGCTGCCGGCTGTACTTACGGCCAAGACCGGCGGCCAGGGCTTTGATGTGATGGACGCCGCCATGCTGGTTGACCTGAAGGGCAAGGGCATTGTGGATCCGGCCAAGGTCACCCGCGAAGCCGTGCAGAACGCCGTTTCTATTGCTGGTACCGCTATGACCATGGGCGCGCTCATCGTGGACATCCCCGAAGAGAAGAGCGCCGGTGCCGGCGGCGGAATGCCTGGCGGTATGGGCGGCATGGACTACTAGGCGGCTTCCAGGCTGGGTGTACACCGTTATTGTGCAGGTACGAAAAAGGCTCCAAACAGGGGCCTTTTTCTGTGTCGCTTGTGTTTTGGCCTCTTTGCGTTTGGTTTCTTAACATGCAGGGACCCCAAGGAGGGACGCCCGCAGTACTCGACCGGCATTGCGATCGCTGTCCAGAGCCTCCGGCTTATCTGGTAATACTCCCGGGTAATCGCGAGCTGCGGTTTTGCCGTGGCCATCTCGCCCGGGGGAGCGCCTACCCAGCTGGCACGATCGTGACGGCGCTGCAGCCTGCAGCTTGACGACGAGGTGTGACGGGGCCGGACGCAACGGCCAGCCACGGCGTTGACGCCGGCCCCATCCATCGCCCTCTTGGTGCTCAAGGGGGCGCTGTTGCGCAGCGGTATGCTACGCTAGTGGTATGACAGTTGGCATCGGCAGCTTAGATGAAGAGACCTGGCGGACACGGGTAGATGCAGAAGTAGTGCCGGCGGAGGCGTTTGCGCGGCGGGCGCAGAGCATCACCGAGTTTATTGATGAGCATCGGGATGAGTTGGGCCTCAATGGCGCCCTGACCGCGGCGTCTGAGCGGTTCGTGGAACATGAAGCTAATGTGGAGCTGAAGCACTTCGCGGAAGTGGTGGTGGGCGCCCGGCGCCAGGCCCGGTTGCAGGATTGGCTCGATGATGACCGTGAGCGGCTGCATCATGGGCGTTTGGGCCATGATGAATTGACGAGCGTCGGACATCATTACGAAACTTTGCGGCACGAGGCCTGCGTGTACAATCATAAGTTGCGCAGCGTGATTGAGCTGAGCGGGCATAACTTCACCCGGGATGATCTCACGAATTGGCTGGTGTCGGTGAGCCAAGGCCGGCACGAGTGGGCCCGGGCCGAAGTGACCGGGGCTGTCAGTGAGGTGGCGCTGCATGCGGCGCTGCAGGGTCTGCCCGAGCTGGTAGGCTTGCGTTACGCCACGGTTGAAGAAGACTTAGCGGGGTACGACTTTCTGGCTGAATATCAGGGCAAATTGCTAACGATTGATGCCAAGACGGGCCGGTACTGGCCGCTGGCGGAGCGCAAGCATGGCCACCGTCACATGGAGGTGAGCGTGCCGCGGGAGGCGGTTGACGGCTTTACGGTGACGCGGCCCGGCCTGAACCGGTTGCGCCAAGAGGTGAGGCAGTCGTTGGGGGTCCAGCGGCGTGAAGGTGAACATGGTTGGCACGAAACGGCGCCACCGAAGCATTACCATCACGTGCAACACCCCTGGAGGACGACCTATGAAAATGCCAACTAAATTACCCCCGTTTGCACATTTCGGCGTCAGATCTTGCGCTCCGCACTCATCGTACGTCTATGTACGGCTCGTTTGCGGTGCTCGCTCTTCCTTGAACTGTATCAAACGGGGGTAATTTAGATGGACCGATTAGACAAAGCGGGCTCCCGCCGCCGGTACGACAAAGACAACGTGCTCGAGTTGATTGGCCGGCAATTGAATCAGCTGTGCGCGGAGATAGCGGCGCCCAAGGGCCTGGAGCCGGCGCGGATAAAGCGTGTGCTGGTGGCGGGCATGGGCGGATCGGCGCTGGCGAGTGAGTTCGCGCGGTCGGCCTGGGCGGGGCGGCTGTCGTGGCCGGTGGAAATTGTGAAGGAATATGCGCTGCCGGCCTATGTGGACGCCGAGACTTTGGTGATGTGTTCAAGTTTTTCAGGCAGCTCCGAGGAAACCTTGGAGGCGTTAGCGGCGGCGCGTCAGGCCGGGGCGCAGGTGGTGGCGGTGACGGCCGGCGGGAAGCTGCTAGAAACTGCCCGGGCTAAGGAGTTGCCGCATGTGCAGTTGCCGGGCGGGATCCAGGGCCGGTATGGTGTGCTGAGCGGCGTATTGGCGTGGGCGGTGTTGGCGGAAACGCTGGGCGCGGCCGAGGGGCTGGTGGCGGAGTTGCGGGCGGCGGCTGAGGCAGTGGCGGCGGACGCAGCCGGTTGGGCGCAGGATGTGCCGGCCGAGCAGAACCGAGCCAAGCAAATGGCGGAGTCGCTGCTCGGCCACGACGTGGTGGTGTACGCCGGCCCCACCCTGGGCGCCATCGCGCAAAAGTGGAAGGTGGATTTCAACGAGAACGCCAAAAACGTGGCCTGGTGGAATGTGCTGCCAGAAATGAACCACAACGAGCTGAGCGGCTGGGGCCATCCCGAAGAGCATGCTTGCCAGGTGGTGGAACTGCAAAGTGAGCTGGATCATTCACAGGTGCGGAAGCGGTTTGAGATAATGAACCAGTTGATGAGCGCGCGCTGGACCCCGCTAGCAGTGCAGGTGCCGGGCGATGGGCAGGTGGCGCAAATGGTGTGGGCGTTCATGCTCGGGAGTTATGTGAGCGCGTATCTGGCGCTTCTGAACCAGGTTGAGATAAGTACATTACCGTTAGTCGATAAATTGAAGGCACAACTATGAGCGAATTTGAGTTTGTTTCTAAGCATTACGCGGCGCGAACGCACGAAGCGATGAAACCGGTGCTGAAAAACCCTGAGGCCGCCGGGCCGGCAGTGCATTACTACATGATCCGGGGCGGCACGGACCAG
>DATDME010000049.1:0-4093 GCA_036518915.1 Candidatus Saccharimonadia bacterium
GATTTCCATGGATTTGTCGCGGGTGAGCATGAGTGCCGAGCCTAGCGTAATTTTGATGTGCTCAGCCGTGCGGTCGCCCACAGCCAGGCCGTAGGTGCGGCGGATGTATTCGGCAATAGCGTTATCCAGGCGGTTGCCGCCCACCCGAATGCTGTGCTGCGCCACCACGCCGCCCAGGCTCAAAATGGCAATTTCGGTGGTGCCGCCGCCAATATCCACCACCATGTTGCCGGCGGCGGAAGCAATCGGGATGCCGGCGCCAATGGCTGCGGCCACGGGCTCGCGGATGATGTAGGCCGCGCGGGCGCCAGCGGCCAGGGTGGCATCAATGACCGCGCGGCGCTCGGTGGAGGTGGCGCCGGCCGGCACACACACCATCACGTCCGGCCGGGTGATGCGCCAGCCGCCGCTCACCTTATTGATGTAGTGGCGGATCATGGCTTGGGTGATGCGGTAGTCGGCAATTACGCCGTCGCGTAAAGGCCGCGAGGCGGTGATGCTATCGGGCGTGCGGCCGAGCATTTCCTTAGCCTCGGCGCCAATGGCCACAATTTTGTTGAGATCATCAATGGCCACGACGCTCGGCTCATTAATAATGATGCCCCGTTTGGGGACATACACCAAAACATTGGCCGTCCCAAGATCAATGGCGATGCGCTTCGAGAACATAGTTACCAGTATAGGACGAACCCGCTAGGTTTTGATATACTGAGGGCGAACTTTCATGATCCGTCGAATCCTCGTCATTATTGGGTATGTTTGCGTCATGCTGTTTGTGGTGGCGCTGACATTTGTGCTGGTAGCCTATGGTAACGATTACACCTACGACTTCCAGACGCACCAGATTATCCAAAAGGGTCATGTCATTATTGAGTCGGTGCCCAGCGGGACGCAGGTGACGGCTGACGGCCGCTCCATCAACAAGCGCACGCCGTACCAGGCCGTGTGGAGCGTGGGCCAGCATGCGTTTGGCCTAACGCGTGACGGGTTCTGGCCCTGGAGTAAAACGCTTGATGTGCTGCCGGGCCAGGTCAGCTTGGTAAATTACGCTATTATGGTGCCCAAGCAGCCGGCGCGGACGGTGCTGGATGGCCGCACGGCGTTTACCCCGCAAGCGATTTCCAAAGACCACCGTCACATGGCCTACATTGAGCCGGGCGTGAATGCGGCATTATATACGTTGGATATTAGCGGCGGCAAGCCGGCTAAGCTGTATACCGCGGCGGTAGCCAGTGCCACGAAGCCGGCTGAGGCGCTGGATCAGGTGACCTGGTCAGACGACGCCTCGCATTTATTGTTGCGCTCGCGGATGGGCGATGCGGTCACCTACCGCCTGTTGACGGCTGGCAGCAGTGATAGCATTGACCTAACCGAGCAGTACAAATTTGATTTTGCCGGTTTGGCTTTTTCTGCGAATAACTGGCGGCAGTTGTATTGGGTGTCCGGCGATGGCGGGCTGCGTCGGCTGGATGTGGAGGCGCAGTCGGTGTCGGCGGTGCTGGCTGACAAGGTCAGCCAGTTCTGGGTGGCGCCCGATCGTGTGCTCTACGTCCAGCAAAACGATCTGGGCCGGTCATTGTGGAGCTTGGATAAAAACGGCAAGCGCCAGCGCCTGATTGACTCGCTCGTGCAAAGTAGTGGTTACGCTTTGGCGTATAGCACGTTTGGCGGCCAGGACGAGTTGGCGCTGGTACCGGCTTCCACCGGAGTGGGCACGCTGTACTCTGGCATTTTGAGCGACAACCCCACCGCTAAGGTTGTGGCGCATGATGTTGTGCAGCCTGATTTTACGCCTGACGGCAGCATTGTGGCTTTTAGCTCGGCCAAGCAAATTGTGACCTATGACCTGCAGCGGACCCGGCTGACCGGCAAGCCGGCGATCGCCACTATTACTGACCAGCCTGGCGTGCTGCAGCGGCTGACCTGGTTTGATAATGCCCACCTGCTAACCATTCGCGACGGCCAGCTGTACTTTAGCGAGTACGACGGTGCCAACCGGGTCAACCTTGGTGCGGTGGCGGCGGACGCTCCGGCCGAGCACAGCTCCGACTTTAAATCCATTTATGTTACGCAGCCCGGCCGGGCTGCTGGTACGCAAGAGTTGGTGTCGTTGGCGGTGCGGCCGTAGCGCGTGGCTGCCTTGCGGACGGCGGAGCGCGTGGCTGGCCCGCGGCCGGCGGGGCGCGCGTCGCTGGCCTACTTGATGGCCGGCAGGGTGCCGCTGGCCGAGGGGCTGGGTGAGGCGGCGGGGCTGGCGGTGTCGCCGCCACCAAACAGTGAGGTCACGCCTTGCCAGAGGCCGGTGAAGAAGTTGCCCACTTGGTCGAAAAAGCCGGGCGCCGAGCTGGGTAAGGTGGTGGCCTGTCCGCTGCCCGCGCTGGTGTTGGGTGTTGCCACGGTGCCGGTGCTTGGAGCCGGGCTGATTTGCTTGGCCGTTACTACTAAGCGTTTGAGCGAGGTGCCCGGTGGGCTGCAGGTGATGAGCGTGAGCGTCGGGGTAGGAGTTGGGTTGAGGACGTCGACGGCGGTCGGCTCCACGACCTTGCTGCCAGTAACCTCGTACGTGTAGCGGATGGAATTGTAATCAACTTGGATTTGGTCGCCGGGGGCGAGTTTATCGAGCAGCACAAAAACAAATTTGTAATTACCGGGCTCCCACCAGTCATTCGATGAGTGGCCAAAAATGGCGACGTTGCCGGGCTGGCCGGGGACGGCGGTGGTGCTGTAGTGGACCACACCGTCTTGTAAGGCGCGCTGGACATCTGCCTCCTGTACGGAATCAATGTATTCCACGGGGGCATGTACATTGATCTTAGCGATGGTAATGGTATTGTCGGCCGGGATGACGCTGCTGGCGCCGGTGGTTTGGCCGCTGTCGGTGGTTTGGCTGCTCCCCTGTCCGTCGAGCGCATAGCTAATTTGCGAAATGATGATGGGCGCCTTGAACAGCAGCAACACTAAAGCAAAGATGCTGATGGCGGTGAGCAGCGGCACCAGGGCTGAGGGCAGCTTGCGCCGGGCGGTGGTGGGGGCCAGCTCCTGGCGCTGGGCCAACGTGGATTTATCAGTCACCAGGCTGATGGTGGGCGCGGCCGGGATGGCGTCGGGGTGCGCGATGGGGTGCGCGTCAGGCAAGTTAGCCAGGCGCTCGCGGGCGGCCGCGGCCGCGCCGGGGTCGTTGGCCGGAGCGGGCTGGTGATGAGGCTGCGCTGCCTGATGCGCTGTCGGGCGATGCCCGGACGTTGGGGCGCTCGCGGCCGGTTCCGGGGTGGGCTCCGGGTGGTGGCCGCGCAGGCGGTGGATGTCCAGGGTGTTATCGGCTTCAGGCATGGTAGGCAGACTATCTCTAATGGCTATTCTATGGTATCGTGTACAGCGTGCTGATGCTAGCACGACGGGAAAGGTATATTATACCATCCCCTGTCATATTTTACAATTTGCCGCTGTGGTGGAATGGTAGACACGCACGACTCAAAATCGTGTGGGGCAACCCGTGTCGGTTCGAGTCCGACCAGCGGTACCAAAACAAAAACGGGATATAATCCCGTTTTTGTTTTGTAGAGCTACTTGTAATGGTATCTGCAGGCGATAATGCAGATCTGGTCATCGTCGGCGGAGTACACCAGACGATGCTCATCGGTAATGCGTCTGGACCAGTAGCCGGCCAGATTTTCGCGTAGAGGTTCTGGCTTGCCTGTCCCCGCGAATGGAGTACGCATGATTTCTTCAATGAGTCGATTGATTTTTTGAATAATCTTTTTATCGTCAGTCTGCCAGCTGGTGTAATCCGACCATCCGGTAGCGGTGAAGGTAATTAATCGGTTACTCACTTTGGGCAAGTTCGTCTTGAGCGAGTTCGTCTAGGCTTTTGGTGGTGACGTGGCCTTGCTTGGCTTGCTCTATCCCCTGCTCAAGGTGGTGGCGGTTGGCATCATTCGCCAGCAAGTAATCCATCTCTTTCTTGGAGGTGTATTGCGCAAGAGGCATCGCAACGATGGTCTGCCCGTCATTGCGGGTGATTAGCAAGACATCTTGATCTTCGATAACTTGATCAAAGTATTTTTTTGAATCCTTGCGGAAGCTTGAGATGGTC
>DATDME010000050.1:0-4507 GCA_036518915.1 Candidatus Saccharimonadia bacterium
GCCGTCAGCATCACGCCAACCTCCTGGCAGGGACCGGTAGGTGCCTCGGGCACCTTTAGCACTGAAACTGTGTACACCGACCAGTACGGCCGTCAGAGCCACGTCACACCGGCCGGCGTCAACTGGCAAACCACCGCCGGCGCCATTTCGCCCAACGGCGGTCCGGTGACCACGTTTTCCGCCGGCGCCGCTCCGGCCACCGGCACCCTCACCGCCACCGCCGGCTTCAATGGCCTGACGGCCCAGGCGGTCGCGCAGCTGAAAGTTGGGCCGGCCGGCACGAGCCTCACCAACACAGCCACGCCCACCCCGCAGCCCTCGCCAACCACCGCTCCCGTGCCCGGTGGCACCACCGCTTCACCGGCGGCCAGCCCTGGCCCAAGCCCGCTAAGCTCGGCCGACGCCACCCGCCTGGCCGCCATGCCGACCATTTTCCGCCCGGCCGATCCCACCAACACCGATCCGGTCGTCAACCTGCCCACCCTCGGATGCATGGAAAAAGCCGTTGGCAGCCAGCGCTTCGTGGAAATTTCGAGCGGCCAGAGCCAGCCCACCGCCGCCGAACGCAAGCTCGTGGCCGTCTGTTTCTTGGGGCCTGAGGCTATCCCGGCCGTGTTGGCGCCGGTTAACCCCACGCGCATTGCCGAAGTCCCCACCACCACCGACACCGTCACGCTCGTCAGTGTCAAATCGCACGTCGTCACTACATCTACCGGCGAGAAAGTCAACGGCTGGTTGCTCACCGGTACGGGTGTGCCCAACACCAGCATTTTCGTTTACGTTTTTTCGGACCCGTTGGTGCTGCGCACCCAATCAGATAACCAGGGCAAATGGAGCTACGTGCTAGAAAACCCGCTGGCCACCGGCCATCACGAAATTTACGCTGTCTCGGAGCAAGAATCTAATACTTTCGTGCGGACAAGCGCCGTGCCAATTCAGGTGGCCGCCGCCGCGCCCAACCCCAACGGTTCGCTGGTGGTGCGCGCCGACTGGACTGCCAGCCAAACCGCCTTTGCCGCCGGCGCGGCCCTGCTGGTCGTCGTCGCTATCCTGTTGTTCGCGCGGCTATTGCGCCGCCGCCGCTGGCAGCCCGCAGCCGCCACCACCACCGGCGGGCCTGCCCCCACGCTGATTCAGCCGAGCGCCACCATGCCACCGGCCCAGCCCACCGACACTGACTTCTTAGACCACCATGAGCCACCCGCTTAAGTGGCAATACCTCGAGGTCGCTTACTCGCTCGTGCTCGTGCTGGCCATCCCGGCGGCCATCACCTGGACACCATTTGGCTGACGAACCGGGTGCAGTCCGATTTTGATCAAGAGCTCCGCCGCAAGGCCAACTTAGCCAACGAAGTCTTTGGCGTATCGGTGGCCAACGTCCTGGCCGCCAACGACGCCGCCCGCGCTCAAACCATCGTTCAGCAAACCATTGACCAAACCCGCGCCCAAGCTCCCGAAATTGATATTTTGAGCGTCACCGTGCCCAGCGGCAGCGGCTTTCAGGTGCTGGCCAGCTCGCAAGCCGGCCAGGCCAGCCAGCCCGACACCAGCCTGCAAACCCAGCTGGCCTGGTCCAAAACCCAGGCCGTGGCCAGCCTGGTGACGGCGGGGGAGAGCACCAACCGCGACTGGCAGGTCACCACGCCGGTCATCGCGCCAAACGGCCGCGCTGTGGCCGTTACCACCATGCGCGTCAGCTTGCGCGCCTCCGACCAGCTCTTCCAGCGCTTCTACCGCGCCCGCAACGCCGATACGCAAGACATCCCCGGCACCGGCTTGGGCCTCTGGATCATCAAACAATATGCCAAGGCCATGGGTGGCAACATAACCGTAGCCAGTAAGCCGCACGAGGGCACGACGCTTACTGTGACCTTGCCGCTCGTAAAATAAGTCATCTACAATTAGGCTTACCAAGAGCATCTTTTTCGGGTATAATCAAGTCTCGTAAGTCGTGAAGTGATTAGTGCGAGATGTCCAGGTTTGGATCAGAATCCGAAGTAGTCGAGTATAAGGAAAGCCTTTCGGAACGGGAGGCTGCTGGCTCAGATATTTGCGCCTTTGCTAATAAGCGAGGCGGAACGTTGTACTTTGGTGTACAAAACAATGGTTCCGTTCGGGGACTGTCAGGAACCATAGCAGAAAAAGCTCTGCGGGAACTGACCCAGTATTATTACGATAATCTTGAACCCCGAGTTGTCATGGATATTGATCATGAAATGATAGAAGAGCTAGATCTCATTAAAATCACCATTCGTCCTAGCTCACAGCCCTATCACACGTTCAGGGGCCGGCCCTATATACGTGTCGGGCCCGCAAGCAAGCATATGTCCCAAGATGAGTATCAACGCCGGCTGCTCCTTTACATGAGCACCAATAAAGATTACTCATCAACATTATTGCCGGACCAAATTCGAAATCAGGACACGGCTATATTTACTGGCGGTTACCTGCTCAGGGAACTTAAGCGTGATGGGCTCATCACAATGGACGGCTCGCCGAGATCAATCTTTAGCTCGTGGCTACTTGCAAAGAACGGACAAGAGCATGCTCGCGATACAAATATCGAAGTTAGTCGAAGTAAAAGTCGAAGTTATTACCAGTGAATCAGCCCACCACCCGAAATTTCTGCATCATCGCGCACATCGACCACGGCAAGTCCACCCTGGCCGACCGCATGCTTGAGTTGACCGGCACCGTCGACAAACGCAACATGCAGGCGCAACTGCTTGATTCCATGGATCTTGAGCGCGAAAAAGGCATTACCATCAAACTGCAGCCGGTGCGCATGCAATGGACCCCCAGCGTGAAAGCTGAGGCTGGGATAGAGCGGAGCAAGGCCGCTTCCGAGCAAGTCGGCGTAGGTACTGATATCGGTTCCCGCGAAGAGACGGGTAGCGTTCGTCGACGCGAGGAAGATGGCATTGCGCAGCCCATCACCTATACCCTCAACCTGATTGATACCCCCGGCCACGTCGACTTCTCCTACGAAGTTTCGCGCAGCCTGGCCGCCTGCGAAGGCGCTATTCTGGTGGTGGACGCCAGCCAAGGCATCCAGGCCCAAACCCTGGCCAATGTCTACCTGGCGATTGAGGCCGGCCTGGAAATTATTCCCGTCCTCAACAAAATCGACCTGCCCGCCGCCGACCCCGAGCGCGTCTCGCACGAAGTGGCCAACCTTCTCGGCTGCGACCCCGATACCATCCTGCGCGTCTCCGGCAAAACCGGCGAGGGTGTGCCGGCCGTGCTCGATGCTATCGTCCGCGACATTCCCGCCCCCAAGGGCGATCCCGCAGCGCCCCTCCGCGCTCTCATCTTCGACTCCATCTACGACACCCACCGCGGCGTTATTCTGTTCGTGCGCGTGGTCGACGGCGGCATCAAGCGCCACGACGACTTGCGCCTCATGGCCACCAAGGCCGACGGCCTAGCCGTTGAAGTTGGCAAGTTCCTGCCCAAGCAAACCGCCACCGGCGAAATCCAATGCGGCCAGATTGGCTACGTGGTCACCAACCTAAAATCCATTTCCGAGGCCCGCGTGGGCGATACCGTTACCCTCGAAAACCATGCTGCCACCACGCCCCTGGCCGGCTACCGCCAGGTCAAGCCCTTCGTGTTTGCCGGCTTCTTCCCGAGCTCCGGCGAGCAGTACCCGGCCCTCAAGGACGCCCTGGAAAAGCTCAAACTCAACGATGCCGCGCTCGTTTACGAACCCGAATCCAGCCAGGTGCTCGGCTTCGGCTACCGCGTCGGCTTCCTCGGCCTGCTCCATCTGGAAATCGTCAAAGAGCGCCTCGAGCGCGAGTACGGCCTCGATATGGTCGTCACGAGCCCGTCCACCGACTACATCGTGGCCGAAACCGACGGCACCGAAACCACCATCCGCTCGGCCGCCGACCTGCCGCCCATGTCCAACATCGACCACATCCGCGAGCCCTGGATCAAAGGGGAAGTGGTGGTGCCCAACGATTACGTCGGCGGCGTCATCCAGCTCATCAATCGCATCCGCGGCATCCAAAAGAACCTCAACTACCTCGACGAAACCCTGGCCCTCGTTCTCTTTGAAGCACCCCTCTCCAACGTACTGACCGACTTCTACGACTCGCTCAAATCCATTACCTCCGGCTACGGCAGCTTCAACTATGAGCTGGCCGACTACCGCCAAGAAAAACTCGTCCGCCTCGATATCCTCGTCGGTGGCGAACTCATCGACTCGCTCTCCATGATCACCCACACCGACGAAGCCTACCGCATCGGCAAGCAAATCGTCGAAAAGCTCAAGGAAGTTATCCCCCGCCAAAACTTCGAGATCAGCCTCCAGGCCGCCATTGGCGGCAAATTCATCGCCCGTGAAGACGTCAAGGCCCTGCGCAAAGACGTCACGGCCAAGCTCTACGGCGGCGACGTCACCCGCAAGAACAAGCTGCTCGACAAGCAAAAGAAGGGCAAGAAAAAGATGAAGCGCATCGGCAAGGTCGACATCCCGGCCGAGGCGTTCATGGTGCTGGTG
>DATDME010000051.1:0-4945 GCA_036518915.1 Candidatus Saccharimonadia bacterium
CTCTGCCAGCTCCCCTGCTCTTTGTACCAGGCGCCATGCTCGGCGGACAAATTGAGCGTGGTGTCGCCAAAGTAGTCCTCGAGGGCGTCGCGGGTGCGGCCGCTGATAATGGCGGCGGTGACGTCGGGCTGGGCCGCCAGCTGCGTGAGGACTTGCTTGCGCTCGGGTGTGGGTTTGGCCGCGTCCGGTTCGGGCGTGGAAACGAGTTCGGCGAGGACGCCGTCGTAATCTAAGATGATGAGCCGGCGCTTGGCTCGCCGAAAATCGGCTACGAGCTGCGCGCGGCGGCTGGCGTCAAGCAGCGGCACGGCGGCAATCGAGCGGTGGTCATGGGCGTCACTGAGTTCTTGGAGAAAATCCTCGGCCCAGCGGCGGACGTCGTAGCGGGAAATGCGGTTTTGCATAATGCGCAGGGCTTTGCGCTGCTGGGTGGGCGGTGTGCTGAGAGCCCGTTCGATGGCTCGCACCATGGCGGCTCGGTCGTTGGGGTTGATGCGCAAAGCCTCGGGGAGTTCGTCGGCGGCGCCGGCCATTTCGCTTAAGATAAGCGTGCCGGGTTGGGTTTGTTTGGTGGCGACGAACTCCTTGGCGACTAAGTTCATGCCATCACGCAGGGGCGTAATGAGTGCGATAGCGGACTCAGCGTAAAGCGCGGCAATTTGTTCAAATGGCAGGTTTTTGTACTGGTAGCTGATGGGCGTCCATTCGACGGTGCCAAAACGCCCGTTGATGCGGCTGACGGCCTGGTCCACCTGGTCGCGTAATTGCGCGTAGGCGGGAATGTCGGTGCGTGAGGGAATGGCTACCATGGCTAGGCTCACCAGGTTGTGATGCTGGGGGTTGCGCTCAAGGAATGTCGCATAGGCTTCGAGCCGGTTGAGAATGCCTTTGGAGTAGTCGAGCCGGTCCATGGAGAGGATGATTTTGGTGTCGCCATAGTGTTTGCGCAGGCGGTCCATTTCGGCCTTGACCGCGGGTTGCTGGTGCGCGGTCGCGAATAATTCATAGTTAATGCCAATCGGGAAGGCGTCGTAGCGGACGATGCGGTCGCGCAGGTTGATGCGGCTTTCAGAGGATTCGTAGCCGAGCAGGCGCTGGACGCTATGGGCAAAATGCACGGCGTAGTCGTAGATATGAAAGCCCACGAGGTCGGCGCCCAGGAGGCCCAGCAGCAGGTCTTTGCGGTGCGGGAGTTGCCGGAACATTTCATACGAGGGAAACGGCGTGTGCAAGAAAAAGCCGATGCTGGCGCCGGGATGCTGCCGCCGGAGCAGGCTTGGCAGCAGCATGAGGTGGTAGTCGTGAATCCAGATGGTGGAACGGTCGGAGGCGTGTTTGCTGACGTGGTGGGCGAATAGCTCATTAACTGACCGGTACGCCTGCCACTCAGCGTCGTGGTGCTGAGAATATCCCGGCAAATAGTGGAACAGGGGCCAGAGCGCGCCATTGGCGAAGCCCTCGTAGTACTGCGTAATTTGCTGCTGGGTAAGAAATATGGGCACGCAATCGAGCTTAGCCAGCTGCTCGGTGATGGAGCGCTGATCGGCGGCGGTGAGGTGGTCGCTGGCAATGCCTGGCCAGCCGATCCAGAGACGGCTGGTGGCTGCGGGCAGCGAGGCGATGGCGGTGGCCAGGCCGCCGTTGCTTGGCGTAACCTCAAGTAAGCCGGCGGCCGACTTTTTGATGGTCACGGGTAGGCGGTTTGACACAATCACTAGCGGGTCGGGCATGCGACTCCCCTCATAAGACCTAGCAGTCAGTATACACTACGTGATATGATGATTTTTGGAATCACCAAGAAAAGCGCCCTTGTCAGGATGGTCTGGCTGGGGTTCTTTTCTTGAGAACGCAGTACGGGGAGAGCGCATTTCGGCGTCGTTAGCTCCAGTACTCGCTCGCCGTATGTCTGTGTACGGCTCGTTCCGTGCTTCGCTATCTCCTTGAACTGTATCTATCCTCGTACTGCGTTGGGGTTGTTGTTGGGTGGGCGTTTCGGTGTCATCGGCTGCGGCGTTGCTTTCTGGGTTCCGGCGCTTGTGAGTGTACTCAAGCTTTTGGCGCAAGTCTGACACAAATGCCAGGTACTGTGGGTCGAATTGCTTGAGCAAGGCAGAGTAGCGGTATTGGCTCGGGATGACGAGTTTGGCAAGCTTGCCTTGGTCAATGAGGTATTCAATCAGACTGTAAAAATCGCCGTCGCCGGTCACAATGACGGCTTGGTGGTAGTTTGGCAGTTCAATGATGGTGTGCATTACGAGCTCAGCGTCGACGTTGCCCTTGGTTGAGCCGTCTTTATAGCTGAGGGTGGGCTTGTAGACCAACTCGTAGCCGGCGGCTTGCAAATGGCTATAGAGGTCTGATTGCTCTTCCATATAACCAATGAAGATAATGGCCCGGCTGACGTTATATTTATCTTGGAGGTAGCGCCGGAACCGGGCGTAATCGAGCTTCCAGCCAAGGTTTTGAATTGACAAATTAAGGTTTTGGCTATCAATGAAGGCATAGTTGGTTTGGGGTGCGGCGCTCATACCGCGATCATACCATACCTTCTCACGGGAGCGTCCACGCAAAAAAACGCCGGCCGGCGGGTGTTTTTAAGTCCCCGGGTGCAACGCGCCCCGAGGACTAACTCACCTGTGCTCACCGGAGATACTCTCCCGGGGAGGACTTATGCGCCCTTGGGACTCCCCAAAGGACACTGACCGGAAGATACTTCGCTTGGCCTCGCCCGCAACCTCTGAACTGATTGCAGTATGCCGCTTACGAATTGACGGAACTATGGACATAATCACAAAATATGCCCTCGTTTGTGTTGTTAAAATATATTTACAAATGCTCGCTAGGCTGGCGGCGGCGTAATGGGGATCTTGCGGGTGTCTTTGCGCACAACCTTGTGGTGTGGGTCCAGGGTATAAATTACGGCCGCGCCAAACAGCATCTCCAGGTTTTTGACTTGTTCGTTCGATAGGTCGTCCAGGTATTTGATGAGGGTGCGGATGGAATTGCCGTGGGCCACGAGCAGGACGGTGGTCTCGCCTTTGAGGTGCGGTAAGATATGCGATTCGTAGTATGGAATGACGCGGCGGTAGACCTGCTTGAGGGTTTCGCCGCCGGGTACCGGCTCGTCCCAGCCGCGGCGCCATTTGTTGAACTGAGCCTCGCCGTATTTTTCTTCGACCACCCATTTATTCATGCCGGTCAGTTCGCCGTAATCGCGTTCGGCCAGGGCGGCATCGGCGGCCACCTTGGGTTTCCAGTGGTTGGTGGTGAGGATAATTTCGAGGGTTTCGGTGGCGCGCGATAAATTTGAAGTGAAGGCGTAGGTCGGCTTCAAGTCTTTGATGGCGTGGGCCATCATCTGGGCTTCGTGGCGGCCGCGGTCGGTCAGCGGGACGTCCCAGGTGCCCGTCCACAACGACTTGGCGTTAAATTGGGATTCGCCATGGCGAACTAAAATGAGGTGGCTCATACGACTTATGTTAGCATGTTTTGCCGCGGCTGGCGGTGATTAATAGTCGGTGGCGGCATAACCGGTGAAGGTATCGCGTACAATTTGCCCCGGCTTGAGGTTGAATGGCGGCAGCAGGAACTTGGTGGGACTCATCGGTCCGCTCAGATACAGGCGGGCTTGGCGGAGCTGGTTTGCCTGGGGCACGAGCTGCTCTGGCGCGTAGGTTTCAGCGATGCAGTGGATGGTGAGCTGGGAAAACTCTGCGGCCCAGCTGGCAAACTCCTCGGCGAAGGGCAGCTTGGTGCGCGGATGAAAATACCACAGCTCGGTGGGGGTGGCTGGCCCGCCGGTGTGGGCCTGGGCCTTGAGCATGGCGTAAAACGGTGTGATGCCCACGCCGCTAGCCACCATGACGCGGGTTCCGGAGAAGTCGCCCCACACTACGTCGCCGGCCGGCTGGTTGGCCAGCTCGATGGCCTCCCCCGGCCGCAGGGCCAGGAGCGCCTGTTTGAAGCTGGATGGCCCACGCCGGGTGACGAGCCGGATGAGGCCCTCGTGTGGCGCGGCGGCGACGGTGTAAAACCGGCTGGCGCCGCCGGCGTCGGGCTGGGTGTGGGGCGCCGTAATTTTGATAAATTGCCCAGCTTCCCAGGTGAGCGGCTCGCTGGGCATAAACTCAAGGCTCACCAACGAGTCGTCCAAGGAACGCTGGTTGGTGAGCCTTAGGGTGGTCATACGACTATTAAGCGGTTAAGCGGCGGTCAGGACCGGCCGATCCAGGTGGTTGCCCTTGAAGTCAACCACGGCCGTGTGCACCGTGACGGCGCCGGTGGGGGCGCCGGCTTCGGCGAGGGCGGCCAGGATGGTTGTTTTGGCGGCTTCGAGGTCGTCGTGCAGGCGGGCAATTTCAGCGGTGCGATCGGTGAAGGTGACGCCAGCCAGCCCGTAAGCGCCGCATTCCAAATGGCTTTCGAGGTAAACGTCGGTGATTTGGTTGATTTTGTAGGCGGCCACAACCTGTTTAAGGGCAGTGGCGCGGTCGCCGGCAAAGGTGAAGGCGGCTCCCCCGCCGGCGAGCGCCGCGTGAAACGCCCCGCCGTTGATTTGATGAATCTCGGACTCAATCGCCTCCTCGAGGCGTTCGTCCATGCAGGTAAACAGTAGGGCCTTAGCTGTGTGCGGCATTGTGAAACGTGAACTCCATTGCGGCCGCGCGTGCATGGGCGGCCAGATTATTAATTTCCGTTGACAATAGTAGCATAAGTTATAACAGATGATGAGTGCTTTCGATCGCCCTGGAGCATTTGCCGATATGGTGGCGCTCACGGGCTTGATAAGGTAACATAAGCACTACTATGACAAAAAACTCGCCGTCATCGCCATCGTTCGTCTCATTTCCAACACGCATATTCTTATACGCATTAGATTTTGCCGGGCTACTGTTGCTCGGGTGGTTCGCCGGCCTGTATTTCGCACACTTCATGTTCCGGGATG